>JAOAAJ010000016.1 GCA_026418935.1 Caloramator sp.
GCCTTGTGGGCTCCTCCTGCTGGTTCTTTTATTATCCTACTTATAATTCCAAGCTCCTTTAGGTCAAAGGCTGTCATTTTCATAACGTCAGCGGCCTCCTTTGCACGGGATGCATCCTTCCAAAGAATACTTGCAAATCCTTCTGGAGACAAAATGGAATAAACCGCATTTTCAAGCATCCAAATCTCGTCTGCTACAGATATTGCAAGAGCACCACCGCTTGAACCTTCTCCTATTACTATTGCTATTTTTAATGTTTCTATAGTTGACATCTCCATTAAATTTCTTGCTATTGCCTCTGCCTGTCCTCTCTCCTCAGCACCTATTCCACAGTAGGCACCTGGGGTGTCAATAAATGTTATAATAGGCCTTTTGAATTTTTCTGCCTGCTTCATAAGTCTAAGTGCCTTTCTGTATCCTTCAGGGTGAGGCATACCAAAGTTTCTATATAAATTTTCCTTTGTATTTCTCCCCTTTTGTTCACCTATTACAGTCACAGGAATTCCATTTAAAGTAGCAATTCCACCAACAATAGCAGGATCATCTCCATAGAGCCTATCTCCGTGAAACTCTATAAAATCATCAAATATCATTTCTATATAGTCAAGGCTTGTTGGTCTGTCATTCATTCTTGCTAAAACCACTCTATCCCAAGGGGTAAGCCTGCTTGATAAATCGTTTCTAAGTTCAAGGAGCTTTATTTCCATCTTCTCTATCTCATTTGTTAAATCAATGTTGTTTTCCGTTGAGATTTTTCTTAATTCCTCAATCTTAATCTCAAGCTCCTCTATCTTTTTATCTAAATCTAAAACAGACATTACCTCACCCCCAAATGCATTCTTAAAATATTATTTAGCATACTCTTCATATCCCTTCTATCTACAACCCTATCAACAAATCCGTGCTTTAATAAAAACTCTGCTGTTTGAAAGCCCTCTGGAAGTCTCTGCCTTATTGTCTGTTCAATAACTCTTGGACCTGCAAATCCAATTAGAGCACCAGGTTCTGCAAGTATTATATCACCAAGCATTGCAAAGCTTGCAGAAACTCCTCCTGTTGTAGGGTCTGTTAAATAGGATATGTATAAAAGTCCCTCTTTATTGTGCTTTGCAAGTGCAGCACTTGTCTTTGCCATCTGCATTAGAGAAACTATTCCCTCCTGCATTCTTGCACCACCTGATGTCGTAAATATTATAAGTGGTATCCTTTTTTCTATTGATCTATACACAAGCCTTGTTATTTTCTCACCTACAGCATATCCCATACTTCCCATCAAAAATCTATTATCCATAACACCAAGTGCTACTTCTATTCCCTCTATCCTTCCAATTCCAGTTACAACAGCCTCATTTAATCCTGTCTCTTCCCTTAATCTACTTAGCTTTTCCTTATATCCTGGAAAGTTTAAAGGGTCCTCTCCTACAAGATCTTTATCAATCTCTTCAAAACTTCCTTCATCACAAAGCATCTCAATTCTTTGGGGTGCAGTAATTCTAAAATGGTATCCACAACTTGTACATACATAAAGGGATGAGATTAAATCATCCTTATATATTATCTTTTTGCATTTATCACATTTTACCCATAGTCCATCTGGAATATCTATTTTTGCTGATAAATTATCATAGATTATTTCCTTTTTTCTATCAAACATATTATCTATCATACTGTCACCCCCTAAATATTAAAATTCTTCTTAATGAAGGATGTATCTATATTTCCTTCTACAAAATCCTTATGATTTATTATCCTATTTAAAAACTCTATATTTGTATCAATTCCATCGATTATAAGTTCATATAGGGCTCTATTCATCCTATTTATGGCCTCTTGTCTTGTTTCTCCATATACAATTAGCTTTCCTATCATTGAGTCATAATAGGGCGGTATTTTATATCCTTGATATATATGGCTATCAAACCTTACACCAAAACCTGATGGAACTATTAGCCTTTTTATCTCACCTGGTGAAGGCATAAAGTTTTTATCTGGATTTTCAGCATTAATTCTACATTCTATAGCATGTCCCTTTATTTTTATATCACCCTGCGAAAATCTTAATCTTTCTCCCATAGCTATTCTTATTTGTTCTTTAATTAAATCTATACCCGTTACAAGCTCTGTAACAGGGTGCTCGACCTGTATTCTTGTATTCATCTCCATAAAGTAGAAATTACCGTGTACATCTAAAAGAAACTCAATCGTTCCTGCATTTTTGTAATTTACAGCCTTTGCAGCAGATATAGCAGCTTCACCCATCCTTTTTCTTAGGCTCTCACTTAAAAGAGAACTTGGTGCCTCCTCTATAACCTTTTGATTTCTTCTTTGTATAGAGCAGTCCCTTTCACCTAAATGAACCACATTGCCATATTCATCTGCAAGTATTTGAAACTCTATGTGTCTTGGCTTTTCTATATATTTTTCAATATAAAGACTTCCATCTGAAAAAGCTGCCTCTGCCTCTTGTTTTGCTGAAGTATAGTTTTGAGTAAATTCCTCCTCTTTAAAAACAAGCCTCATTCCTCTTCCTCCACCTCCAGCAGAGGCCTTTATCATAACGGGGAAGCCTATCTTTTTTGCAATTTTAAGTGCTTCATCTAATGAATTTACAGCACCATCAGAACCTGGAACTACTGGAACCCCTGCCTTTTTCATTGTCTCCTTTGCAACAGACTTATTTCCCATAAGGGATATTGCCTCAGGAGATGGTCCTATAAATTTAATTCCACACTCCTCACACATCTTTGCAAACTTGCTGTTTTCAGATAAAAATCCATACCCTGGATGTACTGCTTCACAACCTGTCATAAGAGCTGCCGTTAATATGTTTTGCATATTTAAATAGCTGTCCTTTGATCTTGCAGGACCTATACATATTGCGTGGTCTGCAAGGTGTGCATGTAGGCAATTAGTATCTGCCTCCGAATAAACTGCAATTGTTTCAATACCAAGCTCTCTACACGCCCTTATTATCCTTACAGCTATTTCACCTCTATTTGCAACAAGTATCCTTTTCATACATAACCTCCAGCCTATGCTGTAATAAACATAATCTCTGCTTCACAGGCAATTTCATCTCCAACGTAGGCAACAGCCTTTCCAACTCCTGCCCTTGACTTTAGTTTAATCATCTCAACCTCAAGTTTTAATACATCTCCAGGAACTACCTTTCTTCTAAACTTTGCATTATTTATTCCTCCAAAGTATGCCATCTTCCCCTTATAATCCTCGTGGGACAAAACTGCAATGGCACCAACTTGAGCAAGTGCTTCAATTATTAAAACACCTGGCATTACTGGTTCCTGTTCAAAGTGACCTTGAAAAAAATACTCATTGAAGGTAACATTTTTATATCCAACTGCTCTTTTTCCAGGCTCTAAATCATCCACTCTATCCACAAGTAAAAATGGATATCTATGTGGAATTATATTTTTTATCTCATTTATTGTTAGCACATCACTCACCATCCTTTTGAATTCTAAAGAGTGCTTGACCGTATTCCACCATTTCACCATTTTGTACACATACTGCTGCAATAGTACCATCTATTTCTGCTTCAATTTCATTCATTATCTTCATTGCCTCAATTATGCAGAGTATATCTCCCTTTTTAACTCTTTGACCAACTGTAACAAAGGGTGCAGAATCTGGTGACGGTGCACTATAAAAGGTACCAACCATAGGAGACTTTATAACAATCTCATCCCTCATCTCCTGTATCTTTACATTTTCTACCTTTTCATAGGACTTTTCTTCAACCTTATCTACTGAAATTGGTCTTTCTATCCTTGGAACTTCCTTTAGAACAACACCCTCACACTCTTTTTTCATAACTATTTTTGTCCCGCTCTCTTCAACCTCAAAATATGTTAAATTAGAATTGCTTACACATTCTATAAGTTCCTGAAGCTTCTTTACATCCATAACATCAACCTTCCCATTTCTTTAATAATATGCTGGCATTATGGCCACCAAAGCCAAGTGAGTTAGATAGTGCATAGTTTACCCTCATACTGCGTCCTATATGTGGTACATAATCCAAATCACATTCTTCGTCCTTTACATTTAAGTTTATTGTAGGATGTACAAAATCCTCCTCAAGAGACTTTACACATACAATTGCTTCAACTGCACCAGCTGCACCAAGTAGATGTCCTATCATTGACTTTGTTGAATTAACTACTAATTTATAGGCATGGTCTTTAAAAAGTCTCTTTATCGCTGTTGTTTCAATTTTATCGTTATATGGCGTACTTGTTCCGTGGGCATTTATATAATCTACACAAGTTGCATCAATACCTGCCTCTTTTATTGCCATCTCCATAGCACAAGCTGCACCTTCTCCTGATTCAACAGGTGCTGTAATGTGGTATGCATCACAGGTTGCACCATAACCTACAACCTCTGCATATATTTTAGCTCCTCTTTTTAAAGCGTGCTCAAGGCTCTCAAGTATTAAAATTCCACTTCCCTCTCCCATTACAAATCCTTCTCTTTCTTTGTCAAATGGAATTGATGCTCTATTTTTGTCATCACTAAAACTTAATGCCTTAAGGGAGCTAAATCCTGCAAGAGCAAGGGGAGTTATTGCTGCCTCTGTTCCTCCTGTCATTGCAACATCAAGCATTCCTGACTTTATTAGTCTAAATGCTTCTCCTACTGCATTTGTTCCTGATGCACAAGCTGTAACTACAGTATTTGCTACTCCCTTTGCACCAAACTTAATTGCTATATTTCCTGCCGCAAGGTTGCTTATCATCATAGGAATAAAATATGGTGATACTCTACCAGGACCCTTTTCTAAAAGTGTACTATGTTCATTTTCAAGTGTCTTTATTCCACCAACACCTGAACCTAAAACTACTCCAAATCTATATCTATCCACACTATCAACATTAAGTCCTGAATCTAATACCGCCTCATTTGCTGCAATAAGGGCAAATTGTGTAAACCTATCCATTCTTCTTGCTTCTTTTTTGTCAATATAGTCTTCTATATTGATGTCAACTTCTGCTGCAAGCTTTGCTTTAAAATTTTGATTATCAAAAGATTTTATAAAGTCTATAGCGTTTCTACCTTCCTTAAGCCCATTCCAAAAATCCTTAACATTATTTCCAAGTGGAGTTACAGCTCCAAGTCCTGTTACAACAACCCTGTTCATACTACACCTCCTACATAACCATTCCACCGTCAACATTTATAACCTGTCCTGTTATATATGACGCCTTATCTGAAACTAAAAATGCCACTAAATTTGCAACATCCTCTACATTTCCAACTCTTTTTAAAGGTATTAAGTTTTTAATTCCCTCTTTTACCTTTTCACTTAAAACTTTTGTCATATCAGTATCTATATATCCTGGTGCAACAGCATTTACTGTAACACCCCTTGATGCAAGTTCCTTGGCTACTGATTTTGTAAGCCCTATGACACCAGATTTTGATGCTGCATAGTTTGCTTGACCTACATTTCCAATAAGTCCTATTACTGAAGATATGTTTACTATCCTTCCAGCCTCTGATTTCATTATGTAGGGTGAAGCGTGCTTTATCATATTAAAGGTTCCCTTTAGGTTAACATCTATAACAGAATCAAAATCCTCTTCCTTCATTCTTAAAATAAGTGTATCCTTTGTTACACCAGCATTGTTTACAAGTATATCTATTTTACCAAATTTATTTACTGCTTCATCTACAATTGATTTTGCTCCATTATAATCGCTTACATCTCCCTTAACAGTCAAAACCTCTACACCATACTTTTTTGCCTCTTCAACTGTCTCCTTAACATCCTCTTCACTCTTTCTATAGTTTAAAACTAAATTTATTCCCATCTTGGCAAGCTCAATTGAAATTGCTCTTCCTATTCCACGGCTTGCACCAGTCACTATTGCCACCTTCATATTACTTACCTCCAATATACTCAAGTGTTTTATCAAGTGATTTTAAATCTTCAACATTAAGGGTTGTTAATTTCCTATCTATCTTTTTAACAAAACCACTTAAAACTTTAGATGGTCCAAGCTCTATAAAGGTATCATAACCATCTTCAATAAGCCTTTTTACTCCCTTTTCAAAGTATACTGGAGAAATCATCTGCAACTTTAAAATCTCTCTTACATCATCATCCTTTTTATAGTAATCTGCCTTTAGATTTGATACTACCTTCTTATTAGGAATATTGATTTCTATCTCTTTTAATATGCTGTAAAACTCTTCGCTTGCATCCTCTAACATTTGTGTATGGAAGGCACCACTTACATTAAGCTTCACAGCCTTTGCTCCTAAACCTTCAGCTATATTCATAGCTTTAAGAACTGCCTCTTCTTCTCCTGCAATTACAACCTGCTTTGGACAGTTGTAGTTGGCAGGTTTTACAAATCCCGCGTCCTCTGCTTTTTTACATACATCTTCAATCATATCATCTTCAAGCCCTACTATTGCAGCCATTGCACCTTTTGCCTTTTCTGCATACCTTCCCATTATCTGTCCTCTTTTTCTAACAAGCTTTGCCCCATCCTCAATTGTAAAGCTATCTGCAAAACATAGAGCAGAATATTCTCCAAGGCTAAGACCAATTCCTGCATCTACTTCTATTCCCTTTGACTTTAAAACATTTAATGCTGCCATACTTACAGTAAATATTGCAATCTGTGCATATTCTGTTTTATTTAAATTACCCTCTTCTTCAAAACAAAGCTTTGATACATCTATATCAATACTTCTATTTACTCTATCAAATACATCCCTTGCTCCCTTTAATTCATAAAGTTCTCTTCCCATATTTAAATATTGACTTCCTTGTCCTGAGAACAAATAGGCTATCTTCATCTACTTCACCATCCCACCTAAAGCTTTATATAAACTTGATGCCTCATTTACTATCTCTTCAATTATTTCACTACAAGTCTGTTCCCTTTTAACAAGACCTGATATTTGTCCTGCCATAACAGAACCAAAATCTATATCACCATCTACTGCAGCTCTTTTTAGAGAACCTGCTGCTTTTTGCTCAAAAACTTCAGCATCAAGACCCTGTTTTTCAATATTTAAAAGTTCTCTTGTAAATCTATTTCTCAAGGAACGAACTGGATGCCCTGTTGATAAGCCTGTGATAACTGTGTCAATATCCTTTGCTGATAAGACTCTCTGTTTGTAGTTTTGGTGAACATTACATTCCTTTGCAACTAAAAATCTTGTTCCCATTTGAACTCCAACGGCACCTAAAGAAAGGGCAGCTAAAAGTCCTCTTCCATCTGCAATACCTCCTGCTGCAACAACAGGTATTGAAACAGCCTCAACAACCTGAGGTACAAGTGCCATAGTTGTAAGCTCTCCTATATGTCCTCCCGATTCGTGTCCCTCTGCTATTACTGCATCTACACCGCTTCTCTCCATTCTCTTTGCAAGTGCAACAGATGGTACAACTGGTATTACCTTTATGTTGTTTTCTTTCCACATTTCAATATACTTTCCTGGGTTTCCTGCACCTGTTGTAACAACTGCCACCTTTTCTTCACATACTACCTTTGCTATCTCCTCTGCATAGGGACTTAAAAGCATTATATTTACACCAAAGGGCTTATCTGTTAATGTCTTTGCCTTTCTTATCTCTTCCCTTACTATTTCTGCAGGAGCATTTCCTGCTGCTATAATTCCAAGACCACCTGCATTTGAGACAGCAGCCGCAAGGCTACTGTCTGCAATCCAAGCCATTCCTCCTTGAATAATTGGATGCTCTATATTTAAAAGCTCACATAGCTTTGTCTTTATCATTATTCATCACCTATTCTTTCATTTATGTAATTAACTACATCCTTTACTGTCTTGATATTTTCTGCATCTTCATTAGGGATTTCAACTCCAAACTCATCCTCAAGGCTTATTAAAATTTGGAAAAGGTCTAATGAATCTACACCTAAATCAACAAATGTTGTTTCCTCTGTTATTTCATTTGCATCTAAATTTAGTTGGTCTGCTATTATATTTCTTATATTTTCAAACATTTTAAACTCCTCCTTATATGCTCCAGTTTATTATTAGGCCTCCAGAGGTTAATCCTCCTCCAAAGCCGACTAAAACAACCTTATCATCCTTTTTTAACATTCCCTTTTCATACATTTCGCAAAGAGCTATTCCTATGCTTGCAGATGAAGTATTACCATATTTATCTATGTTTACATAGAATTTTTCCCTTCCTATTCCTGTCTTATCTGCTGCATAGTCAATAATTCTTATATTTGCCTGATGAGGCACAACATAGGCTATATCTTCCTTTTGTAAATTTGCATCCTTTAAAAGAATATCAATGCACTTTACTATTGCATTTGTTGCAAACTTGAAAACTTCCCTTCCATCCATCCTCACAACACTATCCCACGTGTTTTGTATTAAAATATTTTTCAAAGGAAGACCATTGCACTCAAGGTATTTTCCCTTTTCTCCATCTGATGAAAGGTACATACTTAATACTCCATCTTCTGATGCTTCTACAATGCAAGCAGAGGCACCATCTCCAAATAGGACACAGGTATTTCTATCCTTCCAATCAACTATCTTTGAAAGAGTTTCTGCACCAACTATAAGTGCATACCTATAATTTAATGTTTTTAGCATAGCCTTTGCTGTAACAAGACCATATATAAGTCCTGTACAACCTGCATTTAGGTCAAAGCAAGCTGCATTTTTCGCACCTATGTTCTTTTGAATAACACAGGCTGTAGATGGAGTAAAATAATCAGGTGTTACTGTTGATACTATTATCAAATCAATCTTCTCTGGGTCTATTTTCGCCATTTCTATTGCCCTCTGTGCGGCAATACTTCCAAGATCAGAGGTGTTTTGTCCAAGTGTTAGTCTTCTCTCCTTTATTCCTGTTCTTGTTACTATCCATTCATCGGATGTATCTACATAATTAGAAAGTTCATCATTAGTTACAACTCTCTCTGGAACACAGCTTCCAATGCCAATTAGTTTCACTTATTCTTCACCACCTATTTTCTTGAGCCTTTGCTTAAAAAAGTTGTTTAATTTTTCAAGGGAACTTACTAAAATCTTTTCTTCCTCGTCAGTTAGTCCCTCAATTACTTCGTTAATCATTGCACTGTGGAACTTTTCGTGCATTCTATAGGCAAGCTTTCCCTTGTTTGTTAGATGTACAAAAACTATTCTTCTATCCTCTTCTGAACGTTTTCTCTCTACATATCCCTTTTTCTCAAGATTGTTTACTGCAACAGTTAAGGTTCCAACTGTTATGTTTAGCTTTTCTGCAACCTCTGACATAGTCTTGTCTCCATACATACCTATTGCCTCAATTGTATGGATTTCTGTAATTGATAAATCATTAAAATCCTTTGATTTTAATGCCTGCTGTTCAATCATAAGTATGTCATTGAATAGTTCCACCAAAAGTTCATTTAGAACAGAATATGTCTTTGACACAGTACCACCTCAATATTTTGATAATCAAATATTTTTATAATCAAAGTATAATAAAATAACTATATCCTGTCAAGGTGGTAATCTAAATTTATTTCCAAAATATACATTTTTATTTTAAATGTTAAAGAGTTGAGTGTCAATAAAATGTATTGCTGTTAATATTTTGTTTATAAAATTAACTTTGTTATTTTTTAGTCAAAATAAAAAGGGGCATTCTGCCCCATTTATTATTCTATTATTGTACTGTCCTCCGATGCTTGAACTTCATTTGTATTAGCTTGGTATTCTATATTATCTTCAATATATTTATTTATAATATAAACAGTTACTAAAGTTGACAAATAGGAGTTAATAAGCGTTTGTATAATTTGAACATTTTTAAATATTAAACTTACTACTAAGCCTATAATAATATTAAATGCAAAAACCCCTAATATATTAAAGAAATTAGAAAGTCCAAATTTAAATGACTTTTTAAATGCCCCTGTAAAGCCTTCATTATCAACAACAATAATAGGAATCACAGATGTTACTAAAATAGCAACAAAAGCTAAAATTAAAACAAAAAGTAATAATCCAATTATAAAAATACCTGCTGAACCATTAGTTGAAATATATAAGCTGACTACAATAAATAAAGAAACAAAAATATAAATAAGTAGTGCACCTACTAATGCTAAAGATACAACCAGTATTCTTAAATAGTATTTTAATGCTTCCTTTGAATTTGCATTAAAATTTATTTCATCCTTTAATACTTTATCTTTAACCATTAAATTTGTCCAAGCTGTCAAATAGGGTGATATAAAAATTAATACAACTACCATAAATAAAGCAGCCATAATTTGTTTAGAATAGGCTTGAAGTATACTATTTATATCGAATCCATATTCGAGTCTGATATTGTTTTTAACAGGCAGTTTTAAATTAGATAAAAAGTTACAAAGAAACAAGGGAAGAACCATAAGTGGTTCTGTAAATATAAGTTTTAAGCTTTTCTTAAACATTAAAAATCCCCCTTTATAAAATAAGCTTACATTTAATTAAATAGAGAGTAATAAAACATTGAAAACAAAACTGTTGAAGCATTGTATATAAAATGTTGAAGCATAGTAAACATTATTCCCTTTATCATATTCTGTTCATTTCTAAATTTTATATAGGTAAGCTGAAATAATATTGATGGTAAAAATATTATGATTATATATGCTATTGAAAAATTATGTGAAAGTGCAAATATTGTAATTGTTATAACTGCAGGTATGATTGTATTCCATTTGGTTTTATTTCTTTTAAAGGCTCCTATTATTCCATACAATATCTCAAAGATGCCAAATTGAAAAATTACTGTTTCTAAAACTGGTGATAATACTAAAACCAGCATCATTCCTAAAAATATACTTTCTTCTAAAACTGACTGTACACCGGTATTTATAAACACAGACATATCTACAATACCAAGCAAATCCAGAGCGTATATTATTGTCTCAACTAAAAAACCAGTTAGTATACCATATAATATTGTTAATTTTACCCCATCCTTTTTTACATCAATATTTTTATAGTAGGCAACAATATTACTATTCATTTTAGTCCCCCTCACTCAATAGGTTCAAGTGGAATTACTATTGCACATATTATATATGCCAAAATACCTGAACCTCCAAGAAATGTAGCAAAAACCCATCCTAATCTTACTAATGTAGGGTCAATCTCAAAATAATTGGCAATCCCACCACAAACTCCTGCTATCATCCTTTCTGTCCTCGACCTATAAAGCTTTTTATACATAACTTCACTCCTTTTTCATTTTCTAAAACATATATATTTTTATTTTTTCTATTTATGTATTTATTTTTATATATTTACTATTTTCTACTAAATATGTTCCAATTTCAAGTGTTTTTTATTAAAATTTAATTATAAAAATATTTATTTATATATCTATTAAAAAGTATATCTCACCAAATAAAGCGTTGTTATATATTTTTTAAATTAAACCTACTCTCTCTTTATCAATAAAGTTCTATCACATAAATTAAATAAACTAATGTTCCTTAATACAACCTAAAATAATTTCTATAGGTTAAAAAAGTACATAATATAAAAAGGGTGAAATGTTTATTACCCTAAAATGGATAATATCACATTTCACCTAAATTGCACTTATACAAGTCTACCCTGCCAAGTATTTCTTTCTATAAACCTTCTGTCTATTGCATTTAAAACTTCCCATTTTTTTAAGCTCCACATCGGTCCTATTAAAAGATTCCTTGGACTATCTCCCGTCATTCTATGAACCACCATATTTTCAGGAAGCCTCTCTATGCAATCAACAACTAAATCTACATATTCATCCATCTCTAAAAATCTCAATTCCCCTCTTTCATAAAGCTCAACCATCTTTGTTCCCTTCATTAGATGTAATAGATGAAGCTTTATTCCTTGTGTATTTGTCTTTGCGACAAACTCAACTGTTTCCAGCATTCTTTTTCTATCTTCTTTAGGAAGTCCAAGTATTACGTGGGTTACTACATCAATATTTCTCTTTTTTAATTTTTCTACAGCATCAATATATGTCTCAAGTGGATAGCCTCTGTTTATTAGCTTTGCTGTATCATCGTGTATTGTTTGAAGTCCAAGTTCTACCCAAAGATACTTTTTTTCATTTATTTCACTTAATAAGTCTAAAACATCATCTGGTAGACAATCTGGTCTTGTTGCTATTGCAAGTCCTACAACACCCTCTAAATTTAGTACACTATAGTATTTTTCCCTTAACACCTCAACTGGTGCATAAGTGTTTGTGTAGGCTTGGAAATACGGAATATACTTTCCTTCCTTCCACTTTTTATTCATCATATCTTTTATATCATTAAATTGTTTAACTAAATCCTCTCCACAACCTGCAAAATCTCCAGAACCCCTTGCACTGCAGAATATACATCCTCCACTTGATATTCTACCATCTCTATTTGGGCAAGAAAAATTAGCATCAAGGGATATTTTAAATACCTTTTCTCCAAATTTTTGTCTTAAAAAATAATTTAGGGAATAATATCTCTTATCTCCCCACATCTTCATTTGCTTCACCACCTGTATTTGAAAATAACTATATGTCTTTTCATATCATAATATTATTATTTGAAAATGTAAAGGTGATGCAACTTTTATTATATGTTTAACAAAAGCTTATAGTTTTTTTAATCAATCCATTATTTAATTTTATAATCATAAGTTCCACTTTGTTTACCAAATTCCTTACAATAATTTGTATTCATTATTTAAAATCTATAATAAATTTATAAAATAAAAATCAGGCACATCAATTATGCCTGATTAAAAAACGTTTATGCTATTTTTTCCATTTCGATCTCATACTTAGTTATTTGTTTTATTAAATCATTTTTTAATGATTCATTCACTTCAACTTCGTCACTTATCTTACTTTGTTTTAATATCTGAATTTGTGTTAATTCCTTTAATGTCTTTATTGATAATGTAGTTCTAAATAAAATTTTTCTCTCATACATACTAAACAATCTATAATCTCCATTATTTTCATTTACTATCATTTCTAATTTTTCTATATCCTCAAGAAATATATTTCGTATTTTTTCTATTTCTGTAATGAAAAACTGGACTATTTTAGCCGTCTCGTTCAATATGTTTTCTGCTCTTTCCATTTTTTCTATAGCTTTATTAGCTTCTCTTCTTACTTCATAAGCTTTTTCTAAACTTTGGGTTCCCTTACTATTCAATAATAATCCTCCTACAGCTAATGCAGGACCTGCTACAAGTCCACCTAATATTGCTGTACCACCAGCTATTCCAAGTCCCCCGGCTGCTAAAGAGCCTCCCCCAAAAAAAGCTAAAGTTGCATTTGTTGCTGCTGCACCTGATAATGCACTCAAAGCTGTTCCTGTTGATGCAGTACCTAAAAGCATTGCTCCACCCCATGCTCCAATTCCAGCCAAAGCTCCTGCTCCTATAGAACCTGTAATACCTGCAAGAATATCTATTGCACCCAAATTAATATCTCTAAATTCTTTTAACTCTTTAGGTGTTAATGAAATAAGTTCATTATGTAGTACACCATCAACTTTTGACTTATTGTTTATTTTTTCATAAACTGTAATAAATCTTTTCAGATCTTTTACCCATATATCCATTTTTAACTTACCTAATTTATCTAATTTTTTAGTGCATTTTTCTTGTTCTTCCTCCATTTTCTCTTTTGCTCTTTCATATCTATATGTTGCATTTTCAACAATCTCACTTGCTTCCTTTATCTTATTTGCACCACTAACTCCTGCCCCTATTCCTGTTGCTGCAGTTGCTGCTGCTATACCAATAAACAATAAAGGGATTGGCATATTTATTCCTCCTTTAATTTTTCACACACTAAATAATTTAATCTATAATACTCTTCTATATCCATATCATCCTTAAGATATAATTCATAAAATAAATCTATATTACATTTAATTGGTCTTTTGTCATATATTGTACATTGTCTACTATCAATATCAAAATATTTGCAAATACCATCTCCTCTGTCTAAATCTTCATAAATTGAATTTAATTTTAGATTCATACAACATTTTCCACATTTATTACATTTAAACATACATTCTTATCCAACTATATCAAAAACTTTTTTATATACATTTTTTAACTCATCCAATACATTTGAAATGGATTTTATCATATCTGAATCTAACTTAAAATCATTTTTTATTTTTTCTATTAATTCTATTTCTCTATCATCTTCATAATTATCAACCTTAACTAATGCAATAAGTTCAAACATTATTTTCTTTATATTACTTAAATTGCTTTTTTCCTTTAATTCATTAACGACTTCTTCATAGCTTATACCTCTAATTTGATAATCTTCTTCATATAGCCCCATTTCAAATCTATACTCACTAATTAAATCCATTTCTTCTTTTTCAATTTTTAAGTCAGATTTCATTACTAAATTACATAATTCAAGAAATAATTGTTGTTCTCGTTCTGATAAATACTTTAAAAACATTTGTAATTCCTCCTTTTTATAGTTCTAAAACAAAATTTTTATCTAACATGCAATTATTAAATTCTTCAAAATTTTTAAATTGCATATTACATCCTAAACTTAATAGAAAATCAGTTAATACAATTGTAATATCCTCTCCTCTTTCTATCCTATTATTTACTTGAATAAGTACATCTGTTTTTTGTCTTAATTCTATTAAATCTATATCCATAAGTTTAGAAATATAATCATCTAGTCTTTTATTTATTTCCTTAAAGTCTTTTATAATTTCATCATATAATGTATTATTCATAAACTTAATAATTTTTCTTATTAAATCCGAATTATCTATAAAATATATAATACTAATACTCATAAGACCACTAACTAAAGTTCCTACAAAAATTGGTATTGTATCATTTAATACTTCTCCAATTATTGGTATTAAAGTAACACCACTTGTAGATATTAACTTTTGAACAGCATCTGTAATAAGATTTCCTATTATTGCAGAAACCCCTAAAAAAATAATCTTACTCGCTGCACATACCTTTTCTTCAAATGGTAAATTATCTGGATTATATATTAAAATTTTTAATGCTTCTTTTATTGAAACTATTGCTTGTCTAATTATTCTAACTACATTTTTTGCTGTTGTTAAAAACATATTAATTATAGTTGTAACAACAGAAGAAAATATTCCTGATATAACCCCATTCTTAAAGGCATCTAATATATATCTAAATTTTTCTTTTATACTGATTGCAGCTTTTTCAATTATAATTTTTAATCTTTCCCAAAATACCTTTAAATCAAAATCATCTTTTAATTCCTTTACTAATTTAGGTATTTCATCAAATATAATAAATGTAAATTCTGTACATATTATACCTAATGCCTGTCTAATTCCCAATTTACTTCCTTGTAAAATTGAATCTTTACCTATTTCTTTTGAATAATGCTGCAACAACTTCCTTGCATTATGACTATCAATTTTCTTCTTAGATTGGTGATATAAGTACATTGCTTTTTCTTTATTAATTTTAAAGTATTCAGCATTAGTCATATTATTTTCTTTTCTTTTTGTATTTAAAAACTCTTCCATTGATTTTTCGCCTTTTGATAAGTTAATTGAAGCTTTTGTTAATGCCATATTTGAATCACTATTACCTATTTTTTTTATTTCTTCAACACTATTAAGCATTCTTGTTTTAGGGTCATCGTGCAACTCTTTTAATGAAACAATATGATCTAAATGTGTAGATCCATCTTTCTGTAATTTGTCTCCTGTATATTCACATTTCAGTTCTTTTTCTCTTTTATAAATTTCTTTTTTCTTTTTATTCATCTCATAAGCTGTAACATAATCATCTCTGTTATATTGTCTTTCACCTCGTTCTCTAAATTTTTCGTTTGCATAAATACCGTTTTCAAAATTATGTACAGTTTGAACATTTCCACCATCTATATCCTTAAACAATAAAAAATCTAAACCAAAAGATGTAATTAAAGAATTAAAAACAACTTTTTTATATTCTTTTAATAGATGGTTAATAGCATTATCATTTTCTATCTCAGATTCAACAATAATTTCTTCATTATTAAATTCATAATATACACACTTTAAACTTTTTTCCATTCTACCACCTCAATATGTACAATGTATAAACTATTCATACTCTACACAACTTACATTTAATCTCTTAACTATTAATTTTAAAAACATAATAATTTTTTAGACCAACATATTTTAGAGGAATTAATTAAAACAATTTCATTCTATAAACTATTGAAACTAATTACATAGAAAATATCAACTATTTAATATATTTGCTCTATTTTTATAATATTCTACTTATTTTTCTAAATTCCTTCATAACTCTTCATATTTTTTGCAATTTTTTAATGGTTTAAACTATATATTTTTGTTTTTATTAGCATTTGAAATTAATGTTTTGTTTTATTATAATCAATTTATGAAATTCTTTTTACAAATTAAATACTTATAAATATCTGTTAAAATAACTATTAAAGGTGATGAAATGAATATTGGTCTTAGAAACTTAAAAACTGCACTATCAGTGTTTTTATCTATAATAATTTCAAATTTGTTTGGGCTTGATTACCCATTTTATGCTGCTATTGCATCACTTGTTTGTATGCAGTCTACCTTAGAAAAAACATATACAACAGGGAAAAACAGGCTTTTAGGTACAGTAGTTGGAGCAATTCTTGGCTTTATCTTTGCTTCTTTTTTCCCGACTAATGCTATTTTTTCAGCACTTGGAATAGTTACTTTAATTTATATTTGTAACAAGCTTAATTGGAATGATGCAATATCAATGGCAGGGATTGTTTTCTTAGCAATTATGCTAAATATTAAGGATAATAAGCACGCCCTTATATATAGCTATAAAAGGCTTTTTGAAACGCTTATTGGAATCGTTGTTGCATTTTTTGTAAATTCTTTTATATTTCCACCAGAAAAATAAATTGGAGTGTGTTAATATGAATGCATTACAACTTGAAGAAATTTTAAAATCAAATGGATATAAGATGACAAACCAAAGAAGAGCTATAATAGAGGTTTTATGTGAAAACATAGGTAAGTTTTTATCTGCTGAAGACATACTCAACCTTTCTAAAGACAAATGCCCTCAAACAAATTTTTCAACAGTATATAGAAATTTAGAAATTCTTGAGGAACTTGATTTAGTACATAAAACAAATATGGACGCAAATAGTACCTGTTTTTATGAAATAATTGATTTAGACAATCATCACCACCATATAATATGTACAAAATGTGGTAAAACAAAGGCAATAGACTTTTGTCCCCTTGAAATGTTTAAAGCTAATATAGAAGATGAAGATTTTGAACTTATAGATCATAAGCTTGAACTTTATGGAATATGTAGTGAATGTAAAAATAAGCCTAAGAAGTAACCTTAGGCTTATTTTTATACTTTTCACTAACTTTATATGCAAATTGAAACACAGTAGATGCCAGCATTATTCCAAAGGCAATAGCACCTGCTGTTCCTATGGTTTCTATTCCTTTATTTGCAGCAAACACAAGTCTTCCTTCGACTATTGCTCTAACAGTTGTATAGGCTGTAATACCTGGAACAAGTGGATAGATTCCTGGAATTGAAAATACAAAGGCTGGAGTTTTTCGTTTTCTTGCCATAGCTTCACTATATAAACCACAGGCAAAGGCTGCAAGAAAGGTAGAAAAAACAACCCTATCCGTCTGAATGAAAAATATTTTAAACACAATCCAAGAGATTCCTCCGCATAGTCCTGCCCAAATTAAATTTTTTCGTTCAATGTTAAAAAGTATCGCTCCTGCAAAACTTCCTATAAATGCTAAGATAAAATCCATCATATTACCTCACACCCAACTTAATTGTAGTATTAATGAAACACCAACACCAAGACCTATTGCAATGGCAATAAAGGACGCCTCAATTAGCCTTGCAAAGCTTGATATAAAGTCTCCATATAGTGCATCCTTTATACCATTTGTAATTGCTACACCTGGCACAAGCGTCATTATCGCACCTATTATTACCTTATCTATGTTTACATAGGGGATTAGCTTACCAACAATTATAGAAAGTACCCCTGCTATAAGTCCTGATAAAAAGAACTCTAAAAATTGAAAGAAACCAAACTTCTGAATGTTGTCTTTGATATAAAATATAAACATACTTATGACAAGGGCTACTAAGGAGTCTAAAAAGCTTCCTCCAAAAAGCTTTGCAAATCCAAAGGCTACAAAACCTGATGATATAATTTGAAGATTATAACTAAAATACGGCATATTTTTAATTCTATTTAACTCCTCCATCGCCTCTTTATAGGAGGCCCTCTCATTTAAAAGCCTTCTTGAAAAAGTGTTTACCATCTCTACCCTATGGAGGTCAACACTTCTTTGCCTAATTCTCTTTACATTACTTAAAACATCACCATTTTTGTTTCTTACAGTTAACGAAAAACCCGTTGGCATAACAAAGCATTCGCAATGTACACCATAGCTATTACATATTCTTGTTACAGTATCCTCAACCCTATAAATCTCTGCACCACTTGATAGAAGTATCTCCCCTGCAAAGCTTGCTATATCCATAACTTCCTTTATATTCACACTATCACCTATCCTTAATCTAATTATAACAATTAATAATATAACACAAACTAATTAAAAGTTTTATAATTTAATGGTTAAATAAACTTAAATAAATTGTAAACTACTGTAAAAATATTTTGACATTATTATTTACACTATGTTTACAATTTATCAACAACATCTTAATATTGAATGTGTATTATTAGATACGTAAAGTGAAGCTCAAATTTTCCCCCCATAATAGTTCCCCCTTTAATATAGAATTATAAATATGGTATAAGCCGGCTAAAAAAGCCGGCTAATTTCCTATATAGAGAATTTAATTTGACAATCTTTAGGTTCTAAAGAGAGTACTGTATCTTTTTCACAAATTTCAAATTTAACTTCAACATCATTTACTGTAACCTTCTCTGCTATTATATTCTTTAATCTAATCTTTAATTTTTTATATCCCCTATCATATCCTTTGTGTTCAATACCTAAGTCTATGTTTATTACATTATCTTTTTGTGTCTGAGTTATCTTATAAAGATTATATTCACCATCTTTATAATTAAATGTTTCTCTATCATCTTCATAGTGTAGGTAGCTTCCATTACCTTTGTATATTTCAAATTCCACTTCATCTAATTCTCTCTCTCCAACGTAGTTCATCTCTTTGTAGGTTGGTATAATACTTCCAGCCTTTATGTATATTGGGCAAATATCAATTGGAGCATCCTTTAGAACCACCCTATTTCCTTCTACTAACTCTCCCGTCCAATAATCATACCATACACCCTCTGGAAGATATACTGCTCTAAAGGTCTTTCCCTGCTCTAAAATTGGAGCAACTAAAATATTTTCACCAAACAGGAATTCATCATTTAATTCATAGGTGTTTTTATCCTCCATATAGTGCATAAATAGAGGTCTCATTATTGGAAGCCCCTTTTCTTCTGCCTGATAGAATAAATCATATAAATATGGAAGGAGCTTATATCTTAATTTAATATATTTTCTATTTATCTCCTCTGTTTTTTCATCAAAGGCCCAAGGTTCTTGGTCTCTTGTGTGTATGCAGGAGTGGTTTCTAAATAGTGGAGTAAAACATCCAACTTGTACCCATCTTGATAGAAGCTCTGGTGTACAGTCAAATTGGAAACCTCCAACATCTGTTCCGCAGAAAACAAGACCAGATAATCCTAAATTTAAAAGCATAGGAACTGCCATTCTTAAGTGTTCAAAAAAGCTATGGTTATCCCCTGTCCAAACTGTTGAATATTTTTGTGTTCCTGCAAAGCACGCCCTTGTTATAACAAAAGGTCTTTTATTTGTATATCTCTTTAATCCCTCATAGGTTGCCTTTGACATAAGATGTCCGTATACGTTGTGGATTTCCCTATGGTCTGTTGGGAAACCATCGTTTTTAAACTGAACATCATCTGGAAGTGGTCCACGGAAGGAGGCAGGCTCATTCATATCGTTCCAAATACCAGCTACACCGCTATCAAGCATTACCTTTTGTTTTTCTGACCACCATCTTCTAACCCTCTCATCAGAAAAATCAGGATATAGTGATTCACCTGGCCAAACCTCATTTACATAAGGTACACCATCTTTATCCGTTGCAAAATATCCATTTTCTATTCCTTCATCATATACATAATAGCCTTTGTCCTTTTTAACCCCTGGGTCAATTATTGTTACAACCTTAAAGCCCATATCCTTTAATCTGTCGGTAAAGGCCTTTGGCTCCTTAAACTTTTCCTTATCCCAAGTAAACACCCTGTATCCATCCATATAATCAATATCAAGGTATATTACATCACAAGGAATGTTTCTTTTTCTAAAGTTTTCTGCAATCTCGAAAACCCTGCTCTCTGGAGCATAACTCCATCTACACTGCTGATAGCCAAGTGTCCACATTTGAGGTAGTGGTGTTCTTCCTGTTAAATATGTATATCCGTCAACAACATCTACTACTTTTGGACCATAGATAAAATAATAATCCAAATTACCATCATCTGCTGCAAAGTAGTAGTAGCTACTGTTTTCCTTTCCCATATCAAAATATGTCTTAAAGGTGTTGTCAAAGAATATTCCAAAGGCTTTATTGTCTCTTAACGTAATAAAGAAAGGAATAGATTTATATAGCGTTGTATAGTTTTCAACGTGAGGTTTTGGATCATCTGTATTCCACATTTCATAGTAGTATCCTTTTTTGTTAAGGTGGCCTGTCTTTTCTCCAAATCCGTAAAAATATTCATCCCCAAGCATCTTTTTTATTACTTCTATTTTATGTGGTTTAAAATCTGCCTGTGTACTTATTCCTTCTCCCTCTGCAATTGAAGTATTCCCTCGTCTTATAAATGGGCTTCTTTCTCCATCATAATTTAGACATAATGGATTTCTCTGTTTGTCATAAAAATCAACCTTAAAGTTATCGTACACCACAGCAACAACATCATTAGTTTCTATCTCTACCCTATCTTCAAATCTTTTTTCTAAGATGCTCGCTTCTTTTATTTTTAAATTCTCAATAGCCTTTGAGTTATGTTCCTTATATTTCATTGGAACAAAAACGTTTATTATTGTATCGCTTATTACCTCTATTATACCTTCTCCATTTTCAAAGCTAAATATAAACTTATTATCTCTTCTTAAGTACTCCTTCATCTTTCCTAACAAATTAATCACTCCCTTCCCTATAATTCTACAACAAAATTAAACGATTAAGTAGAGTCAATTTGTATGACTTTTAAAAATAATTTAAACAAAAAAGGCTAAAGCATTTTCTGCTTTAACCTTGTTAACACTATACAAGTAATAAGTTATAAGGATACCAGTTTTTATTTTTCCTCTGATACGCTTGCTTCTTGCAGTATGTTATTATCCATATATATTTGAGCTGATTCTAATACTCTTCTATGGGCTACAGACATCATAAGTTTTAATCTATTTACTTGATTTACTTCACTTGCTCCCGGGTCGTAATCTATTGCGACAATATTTACATCCTTGTATCTTTCCCTTAATGCCTTTGCAACTCCCTTACCTGTTACGTGATTTGGAAGACAGGCAAAGGGTTGAAGACAAGCAATGTTTGGTACTCCCATTTCAATGAGCTCAATCATCTCTGCTGTTAAAAGCCATCCTTCTCCTGTTTGATTTCCTAAATCTATTATTTCTTTTGCCTTATCTGCTAAATGGTAGATAGTTGTTGGTACCTCAAATCTTGATGAATTCTCAAGTGCCCTTCTTATAACATCCCTATACATCTCAACTATCTTTATGGTTGCGTTTCCTAATATCTTTGCCTTTTTGCTTCCTGATAGGTATTTATGCTTATATTCTGCATCGTAGGCACTATACAAGAAGAAATCAACAAGGTCTGGAACTACAGCCTCTCCACCCTCTTCTTCTATTAACTTTACTATATCGTTATTTGCTGTTGGATGGAACTTAACAAGTATTTCTCCAACTACACCAACTCTTGGCTTTCTCTTCTCTTCTATTTCAACTTCTTCAAAATCTGCAATCATTTCAGATACAACCCTTTTATATTCAAATATACTTCCACTTCTTACTACCCTTTTGCATCTATTTATCCATTTTTCATAAAGCTTATCACAACTTCCTTTATCCTTTTCATAAGGTCTTGTTCTATATAAAAGCCTCATTATTAAATCTCCAAGTACAAGTGCCATAACTCCCCTATGAAGCATTGGAAGTGTTATCTTAAACCCTGGATTTTTTTCAAGCCCAACTGCATTTAATGATATAACAGGAATATGTGAGAGTCCTGAGTCTGAAAGTGCCTTTCTTAAAAATCCTATATAATTTGTTGCCCTACATCCTCCCCCTGTTTGTGAAATTATAACAGAGGTATTGTTAAGGTCATATTTTCCTGACTTTAGAGCACTCATAAGTTGTCCAACTACAATAATTGAAGGGTAGCAGGCATCATTATTTACATACTTTAACCCCTCATCTATTGCATTTTTATCAACCGATGGAAGAACCTCAAGGTTATATCCTGCCCATCTAAAGGCCTCCTGTACTAACTCAAAATGAATAGGTGCCATCTGTGGTGCAAGTATTGTATGCTTTTTCTTCATATCCTTTGTAAAGGTAACCTTTTTACTATATGTTTTTATCCTATTTGGAACAAAGTTTAACTTATCCCTTTCTTCAACTGCAGCTTTAAGGGATCTTATTCTAATCTTTACCGCACCTAAGTTGTTTATTTCATCTATCTTAATTAAAGTATAAATCTTACCGTAGGCTTCAAGTAGTTCTTTAACTTGATCTGAAGTTATAGCATCAAGTCCACATCCAAAGGATGTAAGCTGAACAAGCTCTAAATTTTTGCTCTTTGCAACAAAGCTTGCAGCCCTATAAAGCCTTGAGTGGTATGCCCACTGATCTACAACCCTTAAAGGTTCCTCTAATTTACCAAGATGGGCAATACTATCCTCTGTTAAAACACAAAATCCCTGTGATACTATAAGTCTATCTATACCGTGGTTTATTTCCTTATCTAAATGATAGGGACGTCCTGCAAGTACAATACCCTTCTTATTGTTCTTTTCAATATATTCTAAAACTTCCTGCCCTTTTCTCCTTATATCCTCTTTAAACCTGTTTAATTCCTTTTCTGCCTTATCTACAGCCCTATCTATTTCCTCAAATGGTATATTAAAGTCAGAAAGTTCCTCAAATAGTCTAATCTTTAGCTTTTCCTTATCATCAAAGGGTAGGAAAGGATTTAAAAATCTTATTCCTCTTTCATTTAGAATATCCATATTGTTTTTAATTACTTCACTATAGGATGTTACAACAGGGCAGTTGTAGTGGTTGTGGGCGTCACTAAATTCCACCTTTTCATAGGGCAAAGATGGATAGAAAATAAAGTTTGCTCCCTTATTAATAAGATTTACAATATGCCCGTGTACAATCTTTGCAGGATAGCATACGGTATCTGAAGGAATTGTATCCATTCCAAGTTCATATAGCCTTCTTGTTGAAGTATCTGATAGTATAACTTTAAATTTAAGCTCTGTAAAGAAGGTAAACCAGAAGGGATAATCTTCATAAATATTAAGAACTCTTGGTATTCCAACACTTCCCCTTGTGCTTTCCTTATCGTCTAAAGGTTTGTAGCTAAATAACTTGTTATATTTATATTCATATAGGTTTGGAAGCTTTTCCTTTGTGTTTTCTATTCCTGCACCTCTTTCACATCTATTACCTGTTACAACACTCTTATCGTTTATTTTTGTAATAGTAAGCAGACAATTGTTGGTACATAGTTTACATCTTTTTATTTCATTTGTATAAGTTAAGCTGTTTATCTCATCTAACTTTAATATTTTTGATTTTTCTCCATCAGTATAGCTATCCTTTGCTATAAGTGCAGCTCCAAAGGCACCCATTATTCCTGATATATCTGGTCTTACAACATTAAGACCAGTTATCTTTTCAAAGGCTCTTAAAACTGCATCGTTATAGAAGGTTCCTCCCTGAACTACAACTTTCTTTCCAATATCCTTTGAATCCTTTAATTTAATAACTTTAAAAAGAGCATTTTTTATAACAGAATATGATAGACCTGCTGAAATATCTTCAATCGTTGCACCTTCCTTTTGTGCCTGCTTTACCTTTGAGTTCATAAATACTGTACATCTGCTTCCCAAATCTACTGGATGTTTTGCAAAAATTGCTGCCTTTGCAAAATCCTCTATCGACATTCCAAGCGACTTTGCAAATCCCTCAATAAAGGAACCACATCCTGATGAACAAGCTTCATTTAGCATAATGTTTTCAATAATTCCATCTTTAACAGTAAGGCACTTCATATCCTGTCCACCAATGTCTAATATAAAATCTACTCCATCTAAGAAATAATCTGCTGCTCTAAAATGTGCAACAGTTTCAACTTCTCCAACATCTATATTTAGTGCATTTTTAAGTAGTTGTTCTCCGTAACCTGTAACTGCTGATTTTGCAATATATGTTTTATCGTTTAAGTTTTTATATAAATCCTTTAGTGCATCTATAATTGAATTCAAAGGACTTCCTTGATTGCTTGAATAAAATGAATATAAGAGGTTTCCTTCTTTATCAATTAATGCTACCTTAGTTGTTGTTGAACCCGCATCTATTCCTAAAAAACATTCTCCTTCATAGCTTTCTAAATCTCTTCTTTTAACCTTATTCTTCTCATGTCTATTTTTAAATTCTATATATTCCTCTTCATCCTTAAATAGAGGTTCAAGTACATCTTCATCAACTTCCATTACATCTGATGCTTCCTCTAATTTATTTATAATATCACTCAATTTATATAAATTGCTATTATTACTTAAAAGTGCTGCTCCTATTGCTACAAATACCTGTGAATTTTGTGGTATGTAAACATCCTCTTCTTTTAAATTTAATGTTTCAATAAACCTTCTCCTAAGCTCTGATAAAAAGTATAAAGGTCCTCCTAAAAATGCAACTTTGCCTTTTATAGGTCTACCACAAGCAAGTCCACTTATCGTTTGGTTTACAACCGCTTGAAAAATTGATGCAGCTATGTCCTCTTTTCTTGCACCCTCATTTAAAAGAGGTTGTACATCCGTTTTTGCAAAAACTCCACATCTTGAGGCAATAGGATATATTATCTCATAATCCTTTGCAAGTTCATTTAAGCCATCTGCATCAGTGTTTAAAAGGGTTGCCATTTGGTCTATAAATGCTCCTGTACCTCCTGCACAGGTTCCGTTCATTCTTTGCTCTATTCCATTTTTAAAATATGTAATCTTTGCATCTTCTCCACCAAGTTCAATAGCAACATCAACTTCTCTTACTAACTTTTCTACTGCATAGGTTAGAGCTACAACTTCCTGTTCAAAGGGTATATTTGTCCACTTTGAAATTGAAAGTCCGCCTGAGCCTGTAACCTTAACCTTTAAATCTAAGTCTCCAAACTCGTCTAAAAGTTCCTTTAATAAAGACTTAAGTGTTCCTTTAATATCTGAATAATGCCTTTGATATCTTTTAAATAGAATTTCCCCATTTTTCCCAAGTAAAATTAGTTTTACTGTAGTGGAACCTACATCTATGCCACATCGTAAAACTTCTACCATAATTAAGACCTTCCTTCATAGTAAATTTTAAACACTATATTAATAATATAATTTTTTAATTTTATTCTACAACTAAAAAATTGTTTGCTAAATGTAAATTTTTTATAATTACCCCACTAAAACACATCCATAGTACTAAAACCTTTTATTTTTTATTCTAATTAAATTTTAGTTTTAAAAATGTTTATTAAACTCATATCCTAAAAAATACTTATATTCATCATTAAAAATTAATAAATAGAAATACTTTAAAGACTTGTTTTTAAAATACAATTGTTTATTAAAGATATGCAATGTCAATCCACTTGGAGTTTAAATATAAAATAAGGTGCATATGCACCTTATTTTCCACAACACTTCTTATATTTCTTACCTGAACCACATGGACATGGGTCATTTCTACCAACCTTATTTTCATTTACAACTATTTTTGACTTGTTATATTCTTTTCTTATTTCCTTTCTTCTTTCAACTGTTAATATATCATCCCATTCTGGAAGTTCATATAGCCAGTTTGCCTTTGCGTCAAGCATATTGTAGTATAGCTTTTCAAAGTCTATTTCAAGCTTAAGTTCTGTATCTTCTTCTAATTTTTCTTCATCTACAGGATTTACTAAGCTTGTGTTAATACCTGATACAAATGCAGCAAATGTAAGCTCATCTACGCCGTATTGATTAGCAAGATCCTTTAGTTTTCCTTCAACTACGTTCTTCTTATTTCCTAATATGTCCTTGTAGATTTCTTGTTCCTTTTTTAAATAGTCTGTCCAGAACTCTTCATAGTCTGGTGCATTAACCTTTGAATCTGCAAGTTCTTCCCACTTTTTATATAAGCTCATACCTAACGCTCCTTTGTATTAAAGTTTTAACAACATTTGATTATACCATAAGCAAGTATATTTGAGCAATAGTTGAGAGCATATTATAGTCCTGCTTTGTTAAAGACAAGTTTTTATTATCAAATACAATATGTAAAACATATTCAACATTTTCATTTTTTATTATAGGGATAAGTATATTTTCCTTAGTGATAAAAGAATTGTTCTGTTTTATTGTTTCAATAAATACCTTTAAGCTTTTATCTTCTATCATCTTTGATAATGTATATTGAAATAAGTTATCTTGATTTAACTTATTTGAAACTTCAAATATATTTACAAATGAAGCTTCAACTATTTCCCTTATTTTATTCTTATATAATTCTACCTTCTGCTCTTTATTCAAATCCATTTTAACAATATTTATTAGTTTAGACATTCCATTAAGATAATTAAGATAATTAATATCCTTAAATACGTTACCAGTAGAGATAAAGTTTACACTATTTTCTTGTATGTTATTTTCTGAATCCCAAACTGTACACTTATTTTTACCAGTATTTTTTGATATATAAAGTGCTTCATCTGCTTTATTTATAGATAAATTTATGTCTTCCTTAACGTTCTCACAAAAATATAGTCCTCCACTTACTGTTAATTTGCATTCTAAACCTTCTATCTTAATATTTTCTATTCTCTTTCTAACCTCTTCACAAAATGCCACTGATTCTTCCTTTGAAGTATCTGGCATAAAAAGTAAAAACTCTTCTCCACCATATCTAAAGAGTATAAAATCTCTTTTTTTAATTGCTAATATAGTCTTTGAAAATTCTTGTAATACCTTATCTCCTACTAAATGACCATATTTATCATTAATGTATTTAAAATTATCCATATCAAACATCGCTATACTATAATTTTTATATTTATCCAATTCCTCAAAAATTTTATCCATATATTTTCTATTATAAGCACCCGTTAGCTTATCGATATAAAAATTTTGACTTAAGTTGAGCTGATGTATATTGTATAATAATAAATTATTTAACATTTTACATTGATTCAATGAATCTGTATTTATATTGTTATAATATTTATCACTTTTTACAATTAAGAAAGCTTCAACAGTTTGTTTGTTTTTTATCTCAAGTACCATAGTTTTTATATTTTTATTTATATTGTAATTATAAGATTCAAAAATGCCTTCTTTTAAATTCTTTATAGATCCCTTATATTCTAATTTTTTGTTTGTACTTACTATAAATTTATTTAACTTATCAACAATATACACTTCTTCTGATATAGTCATAACTTTTATATAATTAATTATCAGCTCTAAATTATTAAAGCAATCACTTGAAAAATCTTTGATAACTTGCATTACATTTTCATATATTAAATTACCTCTACTTTTGTTTTCGTTTATCCAATGTTTATTTACAGTGTCTATACTTATATCATTCTGTTTATTATCTTCATATAAAACACTATTAAAATATTCTAATAAATTTATCTTTTTAATTTCTTCTAAATAAATACCATATCTTTCTAAATAATTCTCTTTATATGAAAAATCTAATCCATAAAAAATATTATTTATAATATTTGCTGCCTGCATTATATCATTTATTGATGAAAATTTATAATTTAAATTGTTATTTAAGATGGACTTTATATAATATAACTTCCACAGTATATGTTTATTCTTTATTTTACTAATAATTAATTCTATTTTATCTAAATCTAAAGAATAACCTAAGAAATATCTAATAATTTCATTTTTTGCTATTGAATCTATGTTATTTTCTCTATCTAATTCAATACCTTCATATACCCTTTTTGCATAATTGTTTAAGCCTTTTTCGCACAATAGTAAACATAAATCTTTCCTAATATCTGGATTAAATTTTTCTATATTATTGATGTAATATTCGGGATTATATATATTTGCAAATAAATCTATCTCTTGATTAATAGGTAATTTATCTTTATTTGTTCTTATATTGTTTATATAAATATTAAATTCCGTCTCATTATTGATTAAGTAATTAAATAAAGCCATTGACAAATTATAGGACCATACATAACTGCTGTGTACTTTATTTATTAATTTCTTTTGCTCTTCAATATATTTAATTGCTTTTTTTATATTTCCATTCCATAATTCTATAAATGAAATACACCCCAAAAGTAAATTTTTTATGGCTACATTATTTACCCTATTTATGTATCTTATTGCCTCTATACAATATTTTTTACATTCATCAAATTTAAATTGATAAAACAAACTGGATGCCATATTACAAATAGGCATAATCTCAAGGGAAATAACATTATTTCTTCTTGCAATTTCTAAAGCCCTATTTAAATACTTAAATCCTTTTACAAATTCTTCAAAATCATCAATCCATATTGTACCACAATTGTTTAATGAATGCACAATACCTCTAACATATCCACACTTGGTGAATAATTTATATGCCTTTAAAAAGTTCTTTATTGATTCCTTTGAATTGCCAGAAAATTTATTTATTACTGCTAAAATTTGATGTGCTTCACCTTTTAAAATTAGTCCAACTTCTTCATCAATTAATAATTTATCACAAAGATGTTCTGCTGTTTCTAAGTCACCATCAAAAAGTGCATTATATATATTAAGCATCTCTAAACTATCTAATATTTTTTTATCTTTAATGTCATCTAATTTATATTCTTTTATTTCATTAAATGTCTTTTTAAAGTCCTCTATATTATTAGTTCTTACAAATAATTTTGCTTTTCTAACTATAGTTTCTATTTTCTTATCTATGTTGTTTTTATAATTAATTAATAAAGCGTTATAAATATCAAGTGCTTTATTAGTTTCACCAATTAGTTCATATATTTCTGTTATGGATTCATAAATTTTTAATCCTTCATCATAGGAAGTTAAGTTAATTAATTCATACTTTATTTCAATAAGTGCATTCCATTTTTTCTCTTTTAAATAAAAATCCTCAAGTTTATTTAAATATTCCAACTTTAAATTAATATTATTAATTTGGTTAGTTTGAAATAAAACTTCATCATTAAAAACTAAAAAATATGTTTGATTTGTGTTAAGTAAATTTACTATTTTTATTCTTGTTGAACTTTTATATTCAGCATCTAATTGCTCTAATACAAAGTTTTTTAACAATAAATATGGAACATTATAAATTAGCCCCTCATCTGTAATACTATAGCTTATTAGTCCAGATAGATATAATCTATTTATCATTTCTCCTATCTTAGTTATTGAATACCCTGTTAGTTCAGATAATATATTTAAATTTACACCATTTTTAAAAAAGCAAATAAATTTAATTAGATTTTTTTCTTCTGCCTCTAATTCATTAAATGTTTTTATAGGCCATAACTCATTAAAATATACCTTTTCCTTGTTATTTTTTTCATAGTTTAAATATTGTAAAACTAAAAGAGGATTCCCATCTGTAATTTCAAGTATATTTTTAACTTTATTTTCATCATTACAATTAAATAGTTTCATATAAATGTCTATTAAAAACTTTGTATTTATTTTCTTTAAATTAAACTCAACAAAATCATTTTTTTTAATTTTTTCAATAAAACTTATAAAATTATTATTAAGATGTTCAGAATATCCTATAATAAAATTAAATTCATCATTCACTCTATCCTTTAACAAAAAAGAAATCAAATCCCAAAAATATTCATCTTGGTCTTGTATATCGTCCACAATAATAGTTAATTTAGAATATATAGTAATATCTTTTATTATGTGTTTTATATAGTAAAATGAACTATATATTTCTTCTTTATTATTTTCATTAGCCTTTGTTGATAACAATTCCAAAATTTCTTTATTGAAAATTGTATAATTTTTATTTAGTTTATAACTATTTAATAACTGGTGTATAAAGCTTAAATATAATTTTTCTTCCTTTGAATTTAAATAAATAACACATTCTTTTTTATTTTTTAATCCTTCTAAAACCCTATTTAATATAAAAGTTTTACCATATCCTCTTTTTCCATTAAGAAGTACATTTTTCTTTTTTTCTATTGAATCTATTATCATTTCTTCCAACTTATATATTTCTTTATATAATGCTGATTCAAATAATAATTGATTAAGCATAGATTCAAAACACCCCAAACCTAAATTATTACTTATTTAATTATACCAAAATTAATTATATCATATTTATTAAGCATAACTGAAAAAATATATTTAAATTTATTATATTAGTAAAAAATCTTAAATATAAAATTTTATAAAAATTGAATGTTGACTTTTTATAAATTTCATTTTATAATTAGTAAAAAGCGATGACGGGAAGAGTAGATATAGGAGGTAGTCAAAGCGAGCTGGTGACGGTGGAAGACCAGTACGATGCCTGTATTGAAGAACATCCCTAAGCTCCCAACCGAAATCAAAAATGAGAGTAGACTTGGGCGGAATACTCTACCGTTAAAAGGAGTACAGTATCGAGTTTATCTCCGTACTGAAAGTGGGTTTAATGCCAATTTGGGTGGTACCGCGGAAGTTAACCTTTCGTCCCATTATAGGGACGAAGGGTTTTTTATTTTGTAAACCTGTAGCGCTACATATAAAATAATTTTTTAAAAGGAGGATTTGCTATGGAATGGAAAGTATGCTATGATTATAAACCTACACTTGATTTAAAGGAAACAGAAATTGCAATAAAAAGATTAAAGGACTATTTTGAACTTGTTCTTTCTCAAAAACTAAATTTAACAAGAGTTTCTGCTCCACTATTTGTACAAAAATCAACAGGTCTAAATGACTATTTAAATGGAGTTGAAAGAACAGTATCCTTTGATGCCTTTGATATAAAAGGTGAGTCCCTTGAGGTTGTTCAATCCCTTGCAAAATGGAAAAGGTATGCGCTTAAAAGATATGGATTTAAACCTGGAGAAGGTCTCTATACTGATATGAACGCCATAAGACGCGATGAGGAACTTGATGCACTTCATTCTATATATGTTGATCAATGGGACTGGGAAAAAATCATATTAAAGGAACAAAGAAGTGTTCAAACTCTAAAGCAAATAGTTGAAGATATATATAGTGTGTTTAAACAAACAGAACTTTATGTTTATAGCTTGTATCCCCACATTACACCTATTCTGCCTAAAGAAATAACCTTTATTACAACACAGGAACTTGAGGATATGTATCCAGAACTTTCGCCAAAGGAGAGAGAATACGAAGCCTGTAAAAAATATGGAGCAATTTTCTTAATGCAAATAGGAGATTATTTAAAATCAGGTATAAAGCACGATGGACGTTCTCCAGACTACGATGATTGGAAATTAAATGGTGATATAATATTCTACTATCCTGTTTTAGACTGTGCCTTTGAATTATCCTCTATGGGAATTAGAGTAGATAGAGATGCCCTACTTTATCAAATTGATAAATGTAATTGCAAAGAAAGATTAGAATTACCTTTCCACAAAATGATTTTACAAGAAGAGCTTCCTTTTACAGTTGGTGGTGGAATTGGCCAATCAAGAATATGTATGTTTTTCTTAAGAAAGGCTCATATTGGAGAAGTTCAATCATCCGTTTGGCCTGAGCATATAATAAAACAGTGCAGTGAATTAGGGATTACTCTATTATAAAAGATAAGGGCTTTTGCCCTTATCTTTCTTTAAAATAATTTGAACTTATAACCTTATCCGAAATTTCAATACCCTTTAGTGCATGCTGTTTTATATCTTCTGGAGCATTCCCAACAACCTTTCCATTGTCTAAAACAGCAAAGTTTAAATTAGTATTAAGTAAAACTCTACCCATTGAAGTATCTTGATATTCTCTACTGTCTATTCCAAGTAGATAACATATTGTTGGTAGAAGGTCTACTTGTCCACCAATTGTATCTATTGTTTTTGGCTTCATACCTTTATGATACACTATTAGAGGTATCTCCTTGTTATTATTAAGCCACCAATCCTCTTTTTGGCTTAAATTTTCTATGCTATTTTGATAATACTTATGAACACCTTCGTGGTCTCCAGATATTACAATAACTGTATTTTCTAATATGCCTTGTTTATCAAGTTCATCTATAAACATTCCTAAACACTTATCAGTATAATGTATGCTTTGAAAATATCCGCCTAAATACGAATCGTTAAGCTCTTTATTTAAATTTAAACTTCTATATTTTTCATCAATATTAAAGGGCATATGGCTTGTCAATGTAACAATAAAGGTGTAAAAGGGCTGACTTTGAGCTCTAATTAAAGGTACTATCTGTTTTAAATAGGATTCATCACTTAATCCTAAACCTATCTTTTCATCAACATTAAAGCTTGTTTCATCTGTACACTTTTCAAATCCTATTGAATATAATGCCCTCATCCAATTCCAATAGGGGCCTTTATCTGAATGTATTGCGTGGGTATAATAACCATATTTTTTTAGTATTTTGGGTAGAGAATTATAAGTATTATCTGGATATCTAAAAAAAGTACTTCCTCTTCTAACTGGAAATATTGAAGTATTTACTATAAGGTCTCCATCTGAACTTATACCATTGTGAGTTTGTTCGTGATAATTATTAAAGTAGATACTATTTTTCAAAAGTCTATTTAAATTAGGAGTTATCTCTTTTCCATTTATGCTTTTATTTATAACAAAATTCTCTAAAGATTCAACTTGTATATAAATTAAATTTTTATCTTTAAATAGACCCTTATATTCATTGTCCCTTTCTATCTTTTCTTTTTTATTAAACCATTCCTTTATATCAATCTTTTCTTGTTCAGAAAGTTCAATATGCCTACATTCTTTTATATAATTTATAATATCAAAAACGTGATATCCAATTGGCGACAAATTGGATATGGTGACCTTTGGTGAATATGTCATTTGATATATTGCTTGCTTTTTTGTATTAAATAAAATCTTTGCATCAACTGGTTCTATTATAAAAATAATTGAAAATAATAATGAAACTGTAAATGCTCTAACTTGTACACTTTTTTTGGATACATTTACCTTGTGTTTTTTATAAAAATAGTACAATATTAAAATATCTAAAAACAATAATAAATCATAAAACTTTATTAAAGATTTTATACTGTCTGATAAGTTATATAAATTTCCAGTCTGCATCATTGAATGTACTGATAAAAAACTCCCAAAACCTCTAAAATACCAAATATCTGTCAAAAATAACAGGGTTATTAAAAAGTTTATAAAAAACAAATAATAAACTTTAAACTTTCCTCTAAATAAAAAATAAAAGGACATCAAGATAATAATATATGAAAAATATAATAAATAGGATGGTATACAACCTATCGTATAAAAAAAGGCAAAACTCTTTGTATCAGTTATTATATATGCTAAAATCGATATACTTTTAATAAATAATAAAAACACCGATAAAATAAATAGTTTATTGTTTAAATATATGCTTTTAAACCTTTCCTTTAAATAATGCATCAAATTCCTCCCTATTTAATCCAAAACTTTAAAAGAATAAAGAATACAACCCCCATTATAGCTGCAAATGCCAGTGCAATGGGTAGTAGCACTTCAATTGCTGCAATTATCATTGCAAGTACATCCTTAAAATCAAGCCTAACTGGTTCATCATTTAAATCGTTATTATTTTTAAATTCTGCCATAAAATTTCCCCCTTAAATAAATTCTCCTTGACAAAACAGTTTAAAAAATTCCTTCTCACCATAGGAATCAAACTTAACTTTTAATACATTATCATCCTCGTATATTACTATTCCTTCTCCATATTTTTTGTGAGTAACCTTCTTCTCTGCGTTTTTCTTTTCTTTTTCTAATCTTAACATATCATAAATTTCATTTAAAGTATATTTTGAATTACTATCCTGTTCCAATAGAAGGTTTTTAGGAAGCATTGATATATACTGGCTTTTGTAGCCCTTAAATCCAAAATAAGATGGGCTTTTTATATACGAAATCTCAAGAACCTCCTTTGCCCTTGTAACACCAACAAAGAAGAGCCTAAGCTCCTCTTCTTCAATCTCTCTTTTTGTTGATATTGGTATATTCCCTTCATTAACTCCTACTATAAAAACATACCTAAACTCTAATCCCTTTGAGGAATGAAGTGTAAGGAGCTTTACAGATTCTCTATCTATCCTATCCTGCTGTTCTTCTACTCCCTTTATAAATTCACACTCAACCTCTCGACCTAATACATCATATAGAAGCTCCCCCTGAACCTGTCTTCTAAATAACACAGCAATGTCTTTTAAGCATACTCCCTTTTCTTTTAACTCCTTTATTCTTCTTAAAATATAATTTGCTTCATTAAAGGCATCATAATGGCTTGTTATCCTAATTGGCTCCCCATATTCCCTTTTGCAGTATATCTTCTCTCCAATTAAAGCTGCTGCTGCCTCTGTTATTGTTCTTGTTGACCTATAGTTTATAGGAAGCTCAAATATAGTTGTATTATATTTATCTATAAAATCCTTAAAAATATTTTGTGTACCTGTTCTAAAGGAGTATATTGTTTGATTTGGATCTCCTACAACAAATATACCTGCTCTTTTTCCTGCAATCTTTTCTATAAGCTTTAGCTGCATATAGTCTGTATCCTGAAACTCGTCTATTATTATGTATTCAATTCCTAAATCTTCATCTAAAAAGTCATAGCAGTTTACTATTAAATCCTCGTAGTCCATTAAATTTTTTTCTTTTTTAACCCTTCTATATTCTTCATAAAGTATTTTGATGTCATCTTCCTTTTTCATATTAGCATATAGTAGATTTCCATTTTTAAATTCCTCTATCCTCTTTTGTATCTTAGATTTGTATTTTATATTAAGCCTTCCCTCTTTAACTATGTCATTTATTATCTCTGAAGCCTCTTCATAGGATATTATTTTAAATTCTTTAGTATATCCAAACCTATTTAAATCTATATTTTCTCTTAATATCCTATTGGCAATGCTGTGGAAAGTTCCAATATATTTTACATCTTCATCAATATTATTTTTTAGTCTCTCCTTTAGTTCCTCTGCTGCTTTATTTGTGAAGGTAACGACCATAATTTTATTTAGAGGAACTTTTTTTATAAGGTGAAGATACAATACCCTATAGACTATAACTGTTGTTTTACCACTTCCAACACTTGCCCTTAAGGCTACATACTTCTCATTTGTTTCAACTGCCCTTCTTTGAAAGCTATTTAATTTATCAAATAAACCCTGCAAATTCTCACCTACCTCATCAAATCATCATATCTTCTTATAATTTTATCTATTTTGCTTTCTGATTTTATTACATTTACATCTATAGAGAAGTTATCCTTAACCTCAACATATCTTTTTATTATATTTTCAATCTTTGCTTTATTTAAAGTATCCATAATCCATTCTTTAAAGAAGGCAGATGTAACATTTAAAACCAATAAATTTCCCTTAACTTCAACTTCATCCACTATATTAAAGAATCCTAAAAAGGCTTCACTTCTTAATTTTAAGAAATTTCTAAAATCATTCCATTTAAATTGAAGCTCTTCTAATTTAAAATATTTATTTTCTTCTACAACAACCTCTTCTACTCTCTTTGTTATCTTTGGACTCTCCTTAGTCTCTTTCATCATACCCTCTAAAGCCCAAAGAACCATCTTTTTATCTAAGTGGTAGTCCCCTACACAGGCAGGACATCCATCCTTACATTTACAATTTTTAACCATATTAACGGCATCAACTAAAACATCCTTTGCATAGTCAAAGGCCTTCTCTGTAAAACCTAATCCACCTGGATATAAATCATATAAAATAACATAGGCCCTTTTTATTTCTCCATCCTTTTCAACTGTGTTGAACATAGTTGCCCCAATATCCTCAGATGTTGCCATTGTCCTTATTCTTGCTGCAGTAAGAAGTGCGTGCTTTATTCCATTATAATAATTAAATTCTGTATATAGATTTAAAACATCATCAACATCCTCAGGGATTAAATACCAAAGCCCTTCAGTTTCAAGGGTTGTAAAAAGGTTATCCTTTATTGACTCAAAACCTAAGTTTTGCCTATTATGGAACTGTATCATCTTATATGCCACAACTGCCTCCTTGATTAATACATCTCCGAAGGTTGCAGTAGTTCTTGCAAATTCAACATTTTTAAATTCATTTATTATATTTACCATTGTATCTGTAAATGGTACAGTAAAATAATTAACTTCTATTGGAAAAACTGTCGCTATTCTATTTACTAAATCAAGCTTTTCCACCATATACTGCACTCCATCATGCATATAGATTGCCTTTTCATATACTTCGTGGAAGGCCTGATACTCATCCATCTCTGTCAACATCTCTCCATTTACTTTATTTATAACCTTATAAATATCCCTTGAAATGTTTCTTAAACTAAAATCTCCTGCAGGATGTTCTTTTCCTATCCAAGTAAATATTCCACCGTCATTTTTAAGCTCTCCTGCCTTTAAAAGAACAGGTATTATCTCTGCAATATCTGGAAATAGTTCTGCATCATCAAGTGCAAGTGGAAGTTCTGCTGCAGCTGCCCTTACATGGGCAAGCTGAATAAAAAGGTTATTCTTATCTAAAACTGCATTTTCTACACCTGTCTTTAATAAAAACTCGCTATTTACTGCAATATATTGGTCAATTGGTCCCACATCAAGTATTAGTATTCCCACAGCTTCTTTACGCCTTCCAGCACGTCCTACCTGCTGCCAAAAGGATGCCTTAGTACCTGGAAATCCTGAACAAATAACAATGTCAATATCACCTATATCTATTCCAAGCTCCAGTGCATTTGTTGCAATAACTCCATTTATATCTCCCTTGACAAGCCTTTTTTCTATATCCTTTCTTTCTTCCTTTTTATATCCTCCTCTATAGCCTGCTATCTTATCAGTTAAATCAAGTAGACTTGGAACATCTTCTACATTTGCTAACTTATCACGCGTCTCCTTTAATACAACCTCAACTTCACGCCTGCTCTTACAAAACGTGATAAACCTTCTTCCATTTTGAATCATATCTGGTATAATCTCTGCTGCCTCTTCTTCTGGCGTCTTACGATATTCTGAATCTCTGACATATGGAGGCTGCCAAATATAAATATGCTTTTTATGAGATGGTGACCCATCCTTCTTAACATGATAGAATTCTTTACCTGTTAATGTTTCTGCAAGTTCCTTTGGATTTGCTATAGTTGCTGAACTAAAAAGATATTGAGGGTTTGATCTGTAGTATTTGCAAATTCTTTTTAACCTTCTTATTATATTTGCCATATGCGAACCAAAGGCTCCTCTATAAACGTGAAGCTCATCAACAACAAAGAACTTCAACTTAGAAAAAACATGATTAAACCCAAATAAACTGTGGTTTGGTAAAAAAGCTGAATTTAGCATCTCAGGGTTTGTAAGAATTATGTTTGCTGTTTTTCTTATCCTTGTTCTTTCGTTAGGGGGTGTATCCCCATCATATATTCCTGCTGATATTCTATCTTCTCCAAAATACTCAATAAATGGTAGTATATTTCTAAATTGATCATTTGCAAGAGCCTTTGTAGGATATACAAATATAGCTCTTGTTTTATTGTCTTTAAGTATTTCATCTATTACTGGAAGTAAAAAGCTTAGAGTTTTGCCACTTGCAGTTTGAGTTGTTATAATAACATTTTCACCCTGCTTTGAGTGTTCAAACATCTCCTTCTGATGTGAATAAAGTTTAGTAAACCCTCTTTTTATTAAAAATTCCTTTAATTCATCAGATAACTCCTTTGGAAAATCAACATAGCTTGCAGGTCTTTCATCTATACTAATTTGAGAAATAATTCTATTATTAAATAACTCTAACTCCTTTAGATACAATTTAATCACCTCTCTTTAATTTTATACTTTTAAAAGTATTTATTCAAATGTATAATTGATATAGATGGTTGTTAAGATTATGTTAATCCCATATTATGTATTGGTTAAATATTTTCTTTTATTAACATAAACTTAACACAGATTTAACATTGAATAAGTATAATTTTAATCGTCTGTTGAAAAATATCTATTAACTAATTTTATTGTCGAAAAAGGACGCGTAAAAATTTACCTATTTACGCGTTTTAATAATGTAAAAGATGGGGGTATATTATGAACGCAAAAATGGTTTTTGAACTGTTAGGTGGCCTTGGTCTTTTCGTCTATGGTATGCATTTGATGGGAGGAGGACTCCAAAAGGCTGCAGGAGAAAAACTAAAAAGAATACTTGAAGTTTTAACTACTAACAGAGTTCTTGCAATAACTGTAGGTACAGTTGTTACTGCAATTATCCAAAGTTCTTCTGCAACAACTGTTATGACAGTTGGTTTTGTTAACGCTGGACTTATGAATCTATATCAAGCAGCAGGCGTTATAATGGGAGCAAACATTGGTACTACTATGACTGCACAGCTTATAGCTTTTAAACTTACTGATATTGCTCCATTAATTCTTGCAATTGGTGCTGCAATGCTTATGTTTTCAAGCAAAAAGAAAACTAAGGATATTGGAGAAATAGTATTTGGTTTTGGTGTTCTATTTGTTGGTATGAAGATGATGGAACATTCAATGAAACCTCTTGCTCAAATGGATGGATTTAGAAACTTAATCATAACTTTAGGAACTCATCCAATACTTGGAGTATTAGTTGGACTTGGAATGACAGCAGTAGTTCAAAGTAGTAGTGCTACAATAGGTATTCTTCAAGCTCTTGCTGGAATAAATGCACTACCTCTTAATGTTGCTCTACCAATATTATTTGGTGACAACATTGGTACCTGTGTTACAGCAATGCTTGCAAGTATTGGAGCAAATAAAAATGCAAGAAGAGCATCCCTTATACACCTTTCATTTAATGTAATTGGTACAGTTATATTTATGTCAATATTACCTATAGTAGTTAAGCTAATTCCTATCCTTGGTGGAGATATAAAGAGACAAATAGCAAATGCTCATACAATATTCAACTTAACAAACGTAATAATTCAAGCTCCATTTATACCTCTACTTGTTAAGTGGGTTAAATGGTTAGTTCCTGGAGAAGAAAAAGAAGCAACAACAATGACTTTAGAGCACTTAGACTCAAGACTTCTTGAAACTCCTTCTATAGCAGTAGGTCAAGTTATTAAAGAAATTTCAAGAATGGGACAAATTGCTTCAGAAAATTTAACAAGATCAATGGAAGCCTTCTTTAATGAGGATACAAAGCTTATAAATAAAGTATTTGAAGTAGAACAAGTTGTAAACTTTCTTGAAAGAGAAATAACATCCTTTATGGTAGCATTATCAAATACTTCTCTTTCAGAACACGATTCAGAGATTATAACTTCTCTATTCCATGTTGTAAATGACATCGAAAGAATAGGTGACCACGCTGATAACATAGCAGAACTTGCACAATACAGAATTGATAATAAGTTAGTGTTTTCAGATGATGCAATAAAAGAACTTCACGAAATATATAATGTAGCAAAATACGCAGTAGATTCATCAATTGATGCTCTTAAGAATTTTGATTTTGGTTTAGCACAAAAGGTTCTTGAGGCTGAAGGTAAAATAGATATGATGGAAAAACAACTTAGAAATGAGCATATAGATAGATTAAACAAGGGCGTATGCTCAACTTCAAGTGGAACAATATTCTTAGATTTAATTAGTAATATAGAGAGAATTGGTGATCACTCAAATAACATTGCACAAATGGTTCTTGATTTTAAGGAGTGAAAAATATGAGAAGATATGAAGAACCTTACTATGGAAAAAGGTATTTATATGATATAGAAAAAAAGACTTTGCACGATTTAGTAAATGAAAAGCCGGAATGTAATATTGACAACATAGATAAAGAAGCTATAGATATGTATAGTTCACTAAATGAAGCTTCACTACTATTAGACCATCCCTTCTATTATCCTTGTCCACACTGTATGAAGAAGGATGAATAATTAATATAAGGTGCCACACTTTGGGTGTTTTAAATAACCAATGTGCTTGGCACCTTTTTAGATATTTTTTTACGATAAAATAACTTTATTATACTTTTTTCTGTAATTTAAAAAATCATTTTGATATAATAATATTAATGAAATTATCATTGGGGGAATACTGATGAAAACACAAATTTATAATTTATTAGGTGGCATAGGTTTACTTATTTTTTCACTTTCAATGCTTAGCCATTCATCACAAAATTATTTTAGCTCTTGGTTTCATAATAAATTTAGACATAAAAATACCAATAGATTATATTCTCTGTTTGAAGGAATTATATTTTCATTTATAACTGAAAGTAGTACTATTTCAGCAACAACCTATTCAAGTATTCTTGAAGCAGGTTCTATTGATTTTGTTAATATTTTATATTTTATATCTGGTGTAAATATTGGTGCCTCATTAATTCCTATGATTATTCTTTTTAATTTCTCAATAATTCCTTACCTTTTAGTGTTTATAGGTACATTTTTAATTATATTTGTTAATAAAAACACTAAGAAAAACATATATAATTTAGGTCAGGTTCTTTTAAGTATTGGACTTCTTTTAGTATCTTTAATATATATAAAATCAGGAACAATAGAAAATCAGCTAATTCACCTTATAAAAAATAATTATATCTCAAGCTTCTTTATAGGCATAATAACTGCTCTTATTTTTAGAAGTAGCAATGCTGTAGTTATACTACTTATACCATTTGTACTAAACAACATAATAGGTTTTAATTCTGCTCTATTTACTGTAATAGGTGCTAATATAGGTTCTTCACTTTACGTTTTAATTAAATCCTATAAACAGGAAAGACATATTATAATTACATCCTTCATACATTTGATAATTAATATAATGGGTGCTTTTTCAATATATATTATTTATTTAATTCATCCGTTATTCTTTTATGCAACACCCTATATGTCCTTAAATATAATAATCTTGCATGTTTTAACTAATATACTTGGCTCATTAATATCAATATTACTTTCAAATTCAATAATAAAGGGACTTCTAAATAATATATATCCTCTTAAAACAAATAATACCACAAAAAGGTTCAAATATTTAAATCCTATTGTTACAAATACACCTTCTGTTGCAATTGAACAATGTATAAAAGAAATTAGTAGAATGGGAGAAATTGCTCTAATTAATCTTGAAAAGTCCTTTGGTCTTATATTTGACTTTAGAAGAAATAGTATAAACCAAATACAAAAGGATGAGGATTTGCTTGATTATCTTGAGGATGCATTAATGAATTTCTTAACTTCACTCTCAATGAAAAATCCAACTTATGGTGAATCTGAAGTAATTATGAGTCTCTATAATATGATTAATGACATGGAACGTGTTGGAGATCACGCTATAAATCTTTTAGACCTTGCTGAATATAAATTTAACCACTATATTAATTTTTCTGAAGAGGCATCTGTTGAGTTAAAGTACTTCTTTGAACTATGTCACACTTCATTTATTAAGTCTCTTGAGGCTTTAGAGGATAGAGACTTAGAGAAAATAAATGAAGTTATTGAACTTGAACAAAAGATTGATGCAGTTGAAAAACAACTAAGAAAAGACCATATAGATAGGCTAAACAAATGTATATGTAATCCAAACAGTGGTATGATATTCCTTGATTGTTTAACAAACCTTGAAAGAGTTGGAGACCATGCGTATAAAATAGCCCTAACTACAAGGGATATAATAAAGATATTACAGTAGGAATAAATCAAATAGTCCTTAAAGTTTAACTTTAAGGACTATTTATATTATGTTTATTTATTATTTCCCAGGTAATATGTCAAAATACCTTTAAATATAGCCCAAGCTATTTTATTTTGGTAGACTTCTGATTTAAGTAGCTGCTCTTCTTCATAGTTTGATAAAAATCCGCATTCTATTAAAATCGAAGGTATTTCATTATCTCTTATTACATATATATCATTTGTACCTTTTGCTTCCCTCCTATTACCTCTATTTAGTGTTTTAATTAACTCCTGTTGCACGAGTTTAGCTATTTTTTCACTCTCTATATCATTTTTTGGGAAAAAAACTTGTGCACCGTAGTACTGACTTTCTGGGAAGAAGTTTAGATGTATACTAATAAATAGATTTGCCCTATATTTTTTTATAAACTGCTTTCTATTTCGTAAGTCTTCGTTCTTTTTATCACGTATTCTACCATATTCACTATATAGGCCCTCATCAATCTCTCTTATCATTATACAAGTATATCCTGCTTCCTCGAGATAACCCTTAAGCTTTTGGGATATACTTAAGTTTATATCCTTTTCAATCGTTCCATCTCTTCCTATAGCACCAGGATCAATTCCGCCATGTCCTGCATCAATTATTATAACTTTGTTTGTATTAAAGCCTAATACAGGCAGCTTAATATATAATATAAGGCTTAAGGTTATTATTAAAACAGCTACAACATATCTCTTTATCATCTTAACCACCTTATTTTAGTTATTCAATAATTATTATATGCATAAGCAAAATAATAATAACAAAAGCAAAAAATAAAACAGGAACTGCAATGCAGTTCCTGTATATATAACAACAAATTATCTCTTTGAGAATTGTGGTGCTCTTCTTGCCTTCTTTAGACCGTACTTCTTTCTTTCTACCATTCTTGGGTCTCTTGTTAGGAAACCTGCCTTCTTAAGAACTGGTCTTAAGTCAGCGTCAGCTTGAACAAGTGCTCTTGCTATGCCATGTCTTATAGCACCTGCTTGACCTGTAAATCCACCACCGTGAACATTTACAAGTACATCGTACTTATCAAGTGTTCCTGTTAAAACAAGTGGTTGCTTTACTATAACCTTAAGAGTTTCAAGACCAAAGTAGTTGTCTATATCTCTTTTATTTATAACTATGTTTCCTTCTCCTGGAACTAATCTTACTCTTGCAACTGATGTCTTTCTTCTACCTGTTCCAAAGTATTGAACCTTTGCCATCTTTCCTTCCTCCCTTCACACCACATTAATACTTTAATTCAAGTACTTCTGGCTTTTGAGCGTGGTGGTTATGTTCTGCACCTCTATATACCTTAAGCTTCTTTGCCATCTTTCTTCCAAGTGGTCCCTTTGGTAACATTCTTCTAACTGCTTCTTCTATTGCTAATTCTGGCTTAGTTTCTAAAAGTCTTCTATATGGGATTTCCTTTAGTCCACCTGGATATAGTGAGTGGTGTCTGTAAAGCTTTTGATCTAGCTTCTTACCAGTTAGAGCAATCTTATCAGCATTTATAACGATTACGAAGTCACCAGTATCTACGTTTGGAGTATAGATTGCCTTATGCTTTCCTCTTAATATAGCAGCTATTTGGCTTGCAAGTCTTCCTAAAGTCTTGTCAGTAGCATCAACAACATACCATTTTCTTTCAACTTCTTGAGCTTTTGCCATGTATGTTTTCATCGTTTTCCCTCCTTGACTTATTAAATCTCTCTATCGATAAAGATCCGGGGCCAGTGGATCTTAGTATCGTAAATTACACCATTTTTTATTTTAATACATCGAGCCGGGTGTGTCAAGCTTATTTTAATAATAAACTTTTTCCAAACACAAACCACAAGCTGGTGCTGTAAATCCTGCTAAACTTCTATTTTTGGCCTCTAAAATTTTAGGAATATCATTTGTACTTATTCTACCCCTACCTACATCAATTAATGTACCTGTTATAATTCTTACCATATTATAAAGAAAACCATCTCCCTTAAAATCTAAACGGATTATATCTCCATCTTTAATAATGTCTATGCTATATATAGTTCTAACAGTCGTTTTAACTGAACTTCCCTCCGACTTAAAGGCAGCAAAATCGTGGGTACCAATTAAGTACTTTGCTGCACTTTTCATCTTCTCTAAATCAAGACTATATCTTATATGTGCTGCATATTTATTATAAAATGGAGATGGTTCTAACCTATTAAAAATCGTATAGCTATACCATTTTCCTTTGCTATTATACCTTGAATGAAACTCCCTATCTACCTCAGCAGATTGGATAATAGTAATATCTGATGGGAGTTTACTATTTATTGCATCCTTTAATCGTTCAGGTTGTATTTTAGTATCAATTAAGAAATTTGCAACTTGTCCTCGTGCATGGACACCTGCATCTGTTCTTCCTGAACCTATTAATTCTACATTTTGTTTAGTTACCTTATAAATAGCTCCTTCAATAACTTCTGATATTGAAAGTCCATTCTTTTGTTTTTGCCAACCTACATAGTTTGTTCCATCATATTCAATTATTATTTTAATATTTTTCATACTTATCTCCTACTTAATATAGAGATAATAATAAAACCTACCATAACTATAATAGATATATAATCATTTTTCTCTATATTAAACTGCTTCATCCTTGTTCTACCTTCTCCACCCCTATAGCATCTTGCTTCCATCGCTAATGCGAGTTCATCAGCACGTCTAAAGGAATTTATAAATAAAGGTACAAGTATTGGAATTAAGTTCTTTGCTCTATTTATAATATTACCTGATTCAAAGTCAGCACCTCTTGCCTTTTGTGCTTTTATTATTTTATCAGTTTCATCTATTAATGTTGGTATAAATCTTAAAGCAATTGTCATCATCATAGCAAGCTCATGTGCTGGAACACCTATTTTTTTAAATGGATTGAGTAGAAGTTCAATTCCATCTGTTAAAGCTATAGGTGAGGTAGTCAAGGTTAAAACAGAGGTTCCGACAATTAAAAAAACTATTCTAATAATCATAAAACCTGCAAGATACACGCCTTTATCTGTTATTGCAAATGGCCCAAATTTTGCATAAACTATTTCACCTGGAGTTAACAATACATTAAATACTGCTGTAAATAGCAACAACCATATAATAGGTTTCAAGCTTTTCATTATATATTTAAAAGGAATCTTAGCTATAAATATCACAAAAGCTGTAAAAATAGCTACATACAAATATCCAATAAATTTATTTATTATAAATAAATTTATAACGTATAATGTTGATAAAATTATTTTTACTCTTGGATCTAATCTATGAATTACAGAGTCTCCAGGAAGATATTGACCTAATGTAATGTCCTTAATCATTTCTTTTCTCTCCTTAATGCCTTTAAAATAGCATCCTTAGCTTCTTTTACGGTTATAATATCCTCATTTAAGTTAAAGCCATTTTTATTTAAGCTTTGTACCAGATACTTTACCTGAGGTACAGCAAGTCCTATTGACTCTAATGTTTCAACATTCCTAAACACTTCCTTTGGAGTACCCTGAATAATATTTTTACCTCTATACATTACAATTAGTTTGTCTGCTAACTCTGCAACATCATCCATACTATGGGAAACCAGAATAATCGTCATTTTAGACTTTTTATGCAGATTCTTTATATTTTGTAAAATCTCGTCTCTTCCCTTTGGATCAAGTCCTGCTGTTGGTTCATCTAAAATTAAAACCTTTGGCTGCATTGCAATTACACCAGCAATTGCAACTCTTCTTTTTTGTCCACCACTTAAATCAAAGGGTGAAACATCCTTATATTTATCATAATCAATACCAACTATATTAAGTGCCCATTTTACTCTATTATCAATTTCTTCTTCATCTAAACCTAAATTTTTAGGTCCATAGGAAACATCTTTGTAAACAGTTTCCTCAAAAAGTTGATGTTCAGGATACTGAAAAACTAAACCTACTAATTGTCTTATCTTTTTTAAATCAATACCCTTTGATGTAATACACTCATTATCAATGTATATTTCACCAGAGGTTGGCTTTAAAAGTCCATTTAAATGCTGAATTAGTGTTGATTTACCTGAACCAGTGTGACCTATTAGACCTATAAACTCTCCATCGTTTATTTCAAGAGAAACATTATCTAAAGCTGTTTTTTCAAAGGGAGTGCCTACCATATATTTAAATGTTAAATTGTTTACCTTAATTGACATAGCTCCTCCACCAACTCATCAATAGTTATTATATCTTGTCTTATATTTATTCCACTTTTCTTAAGTTCATAGGCAAGCTCTGTAACTTGAGGAACATCTAATCCTAACTTCTTTAGTAGCTCTACCTTTGAAAAAACTTCTCTTGGAGTTCCCTCTGCAACGATTTTTCCGTCATCCATAACTACAACTCTATCGGCATCTACTGCCTCTTCCATAAAATGAGTAATTAATATAATAGTAATTCCTTCTTCTTTATTTAACTTCTTTATTGTTTCTATTACTTCTTTTCTTCCTGATGGGTCAAGCATTGCGGTAGGTTCATCTAATATAATGCACTTAGGCTTCATTGCCAGAATTCCAGCAATAGCAACCCTCTGCTTTTGTCCACCTGATAATAAATGTGGTGCATGTTTCGAATATTCTTCCATTCTAACAGCCTTTAGTGCACTCTCAACTCTTTTTCTTATTTCGCTTGGCTCAACCCCCATATTTTCAGGTCCAAAGGCAACATCCTCCTCTACAATTGTTGCAACTATCTGATTATCAGGGTTTTGAAAAACCATACCAGCTGATTGCCTAATTTCCCAAAGCTTTTCAGTATCTTTTGTATTCATTCCGTTAACTACTACGTCTCCTTCTTTGGGAAGATAGATTGCATTTATATGCTTTGAAAGAGTTGATTTGCCTGAACCATTATGCCCAATTACTACAAGAAACTCACCTTTTTTAACCTTTAAATTGACACCCCTTAGTGCCAAAAATTCTTCTGCTTGGTCGTGTTTTTTATATCCATAAAAAACATTACTAATCTCAACCATGTTTTCCATCTCAGGCACCTTCTAAACTTAATATAGAAAGGGATTAAGTATTTATATACTTAACTTAATCCCTCTTTTTTATTACACTAATTCAAGTATAACCATTTCTGCTGCGTCGCCTCTTCTTGGACCCATCTTTATTATTCTTGTGTATCCACCATTTCTTTCAGCGTACTTTGGTGCAACTTCTGAGAATAGCTTAGCAACTACTTCTTCTTCAGTTATGAAAGCAAGAACTTGTCTTCTTGCATGTAGATCTCCTCTTTTTGCAAGAGTTATCATCTTTTCAGCAAGACTTCTTACTTCTTTTGCTCTTGCTTCAGTTGTTATTATTCTACCGTCCTCTGACTTAAAAAAGCTTGTTACAAGATTTCTTAACATAGCTTTTCTTTGGTCAGTTGGACGTCCTAGCTTACGATATCCTGCCACTGAAAATCCCTCCTATTCTTCGCTCTTTTTCAAGCTAAGTCCAAGTGCTTCAAGCTTTTGTTGAACTTCTTCAAGTGATTTCTTTCCAAGGTTTCTTACCTTCATCATATCATCTTCTGTTTTGTTGATTAGTTCTTGAACTGTATTAATTCCCGCTCTCTTTAGGCAGTTATATGATCTTACTGATAAATCAAGCTCTTCTATTGTCATTTCAAGAACTTTATCCTTCTTTTCTTCTTCCTTTTCAACCATTATTTCTACTTTATCTGCTAAATCTGTTAGTGAAAGGAATAACTTAAAGTGTTCTATTAATATCTTTGCTGATAAACTAACTGCTTCTTCTGGCTTAATTGTTCCGTTAGTCCATAATTCAAGAGTTAGCTTATCATAGTCTGTTATTTGTCCTACACGTGTATTTTCAACAGTATAGTTTACTCTCTTAACAGGTGTATAGATTGAATCTACTGGAATTAATCCTATAGGTTGACCTGGATGCTTATTCTTATCTGCTGAAACATAACCTCTTCCTTTACCGATAGTTACTTCAGCATATAATCTTCCAGCTTCACTTACTGTTGCAAGTACATGGTCTGAATTTACTATTTCAACATCCCCATCAACTTTTATATCCGCACCTGTAACTACTGCTGGCCCCTTTACATCAATTACACCAGTTCTTGTTCCTTCGCCATCCATTCTAATAGCAAGACTCTTTAAGTTAAGTATTAACTCAACTACATCTTCCTTTACACCAGGTATAGTTGAGAACTCGTGTAAAACACCATCTATTTTAACAGAAGTTACTGCTGCACCTGGTAGTGATGACAGCAGAATCCTTCTCATAGCATTACCCAGGGTTGTTCCGTATCCTCTTTCAAGTGGTTCAATAACAAATTTTGCGTATGAACCATCTTCAGATCTTTCAACACATTCAACTCTTGGTCTTTCTATTTCTAACATTAATTTAACCCTCCTTTATTAAGAAGTATCAACTTGCGAGGGCAAATAATTCTACACTAAATTACTTGCTGTAAAGCTCAACTATTAATGTTTCGTTAACTGGTATATCAATGTCCTCTCTTTGTGGAAGTGATACTACTCTACCTACCATATTTTCCTTATCAACAGTTAACCACTTTGGAACATTAGTTTCAACTTGCATTAAAGCCTTTATCTTTTCACTTGATCTGCTCTTTTCTCTTACAGCTATTTCATCATTTACTCTAACTTGGTATGAAGGTATATTAACCTTCTTACCGTTTACAGTAAAGTGTCCGTGTCTTACTAATTGTCTTGCTTCTGCTCTTGAGCTTGCAAATCCAAGTCTGAAGATTACGTTGTCAAGTCTTAGCTCAAGAAGTCTTAGTAGGTTTTCACCTGTGATTCCCTTTAATCTATCAGCTTCTTCGTAGTACTTTCTGAATTGTGATTCAAGTACTCCGTATATTCTCTTAGCTTTTTGCTTTTCTCTTAATTGAACACCATAGTTTGTTAGCTTCTTCTTGTTGTGTCCATGTTGTCCTGGTGCATATGGTCTTCTTGCTAATGCACACTTTTCTGAGTAGCATCTATCTCCCTTAAGATATAGCTTAACTCCTTCTCTTCTACATAATTTACATGATGGTCCTGAATATCTTGCCATTCTTTACACCTCCAATCATCAAACTCTTCTTCTCTTAGGTGGTCTACAACCGTTGTGTGGAATTGGAGTTACATCCTTTATTAGGCTAACTTCAAGTCCAGCTGCTTGAAGAGCTCTTATAGCAGCTTCTCTACCTGCTCCAGGTCCCTTTACATATACTTCAACTGACTTCATACCATGTTCAATAGCAGTCTTTGCTGCAGTTTCTGCTGCCATTTGTGCTGCAAATGGAGTGCTCTTTCTTGAACCTCTGAATCCAAGTGCACCAGCACTTGACCAAGAAATAGCATTTCCTGCTGTATCAGTTATAGTAACTATTGTATTATTAAATGTTGACTTGATGTGTGCCGCTCCACGGTCAACATGCTTACGCTCTCTTTTTCTTCTAACCTTCTTAGCCTTTGCTTGAGCCGCCATTCACTGTCCCTCCTTTATTACTTTCCTGCTTTCTTCTTATTAGCGATTGTTCTTCTTGGTCCTTTTCTTGTTCTTGCATTTGTCTTAGTTCTTTGACCTCTAACTGGTAGGCCTCTTCTATGTCTTAGTCCTCTGTAGCAACCTATTTCCATTAATCTCTTTATGTTAAGAGCAACTTCTCTTCTTAGGTCACCTTCAACAACAAAGTTCTTATCGATATATTCTCTTAGTTTGTTAACATCTTCTTCTGATAAATCCTTAACTCTTGTATCTGGATTTACTCCTGTAGCTTCAAGAATCTTGTTAGCACTTGGTCTACCTATACCATAGATGTATGTTAGTGCTATTTCTACTCTCTTCTCTCTTGGTAAATCTACACCAGCTATTCTTGCCATTGAGTTTTTACACCTCCTGTATTTTACTTAAAAACCACTAAAAAAACATTAATATATAAATCACCGAAGCGATTTAGCCTTCAGTGCAGCCGCGCAAAATTAACCTTGCTTTTGCTTATGCTTTGGGTTTTCGCATATAACCATAACTCTACCATGTCTTCTTATTATTTTGCACTTTTCGCAAATTGGCTTAACTGATGGTCTAACCTTCATGGC
>JAOAAJ010000005.1 GCA_026418935.1 Caloramator sp.
AACAACCTTTATTTCATCCTATATCTCCTCACATACTCTTCAAAATTCCACGTTTCAAGAAAATTTTTTGCTGAGTTATAACCTGACATATAAAGCTTTTGTTTTATTGCATTAGATATTGAAAAATCAGTAGTGTTTACTCCAAGAGTTGGAATTAGTATAGTTCTTACAAAATCCTTATTTTTTATATACCTTAATTCATTTTCCTCAAGCATAGTATTTACAATATCCATTATATAATCCTTTAAGGATATATAATCCTTTTTTGACTTAGGAGCTGGTTCCTGCAATTTAAATCCAAAGGTTGGCCAACGTGGAATTTCATCAACATCAAATATCCAAACAGGAAAGTTACTTAAAATCCCACCATCAACTATATAATGAATATCTTCATTTACCTTAAGTTTAACTGGTTTGAAATATAGTGGTATACTCATACTCATACGTACTGCCTTTGCAACTTCAAATTCTAAAGGGTCTATACCATACTCCTTTAAATCATCTGGAAGTACAACTATATCCTTTTTGGTGATATCGGATGCAATTATTTTTAGCATTGGTTCATCATTTTTTATAAAATCTTTAAACTTAAGCCTACCCTTTTTCTCTAAAAGGGATTTTAGCCACCTTTCGAATTTATCCCCTGAATAGATTCCTTTACTTACAACAAGTCCAAGTATTCCCCCTATTAAGGGTATTGATTGAACTAAATCTTTATCTTGAAATTTTGTAAAATCAAAATTAAAAAGAATCTGTTTTAATTCATCAGCACTATATCCTGCTGCAATTAAAGAAGCTACAATTGCACCTGCTGATGTACCTGCAACTTTGTTGAATTTATATCCCCTCTCCTCTAAACATTTAATAGCTCCCAAAAAGGCAATCCCCTTTACTCCTCCACCCTCAAATACAGCATCGACATACATTCAAATCATTCCATACATTGATTACAGTATTATAATATGAATAAATACTATAAATGACTTCTAACAAATTTATTTGTTAACTTTAATATTAAAATAATCTCACGAAAAGATTTAAAAACAAATTTATAAATTAAATAAAATAAAAACGTAAGCAGTATAGATTTATCTACACTACTTACGTTTAAAGCAATACTACTTAAGTGCATTAAGTCTTTCTATAACCTTATCAAGCATTTCCTTGTACTTTTCAAGTTTTTCCTTTTCTTCATCAACAAGCTTTTGTGGTGCCTTTGCAACAAAGTTTGGATTATTTAGCTTGCCCTCTGCTCTTTCTACTTCCTTTTCAAGCTTTTCCTTTTCTTTAGTTAGTCTCTCTATTTCCTTCTGTTTGTCTATTAAGTCCTCAAGAGGCATATATATTTGTGCTCCTTCTGTTACTTGAGATACTGCATCCTTTGGTATTTCATTTTCATCTATGAATACTACCTCTGACGCAAAGGCAAGTTTTTCAAAATAAACTGTACCATCTTGGAATGCCCTCTTTGCTGCCTCATTTGATGGTATTAACATTATCTTTGCTCTTCTTGAGTTTGGAACATTCATTTCTGCCCTAATATTTCTTACTGCTCTTATAGCATCAATTACATATTCCATTGATTTCATATCTTCTTGATAATTTCTATCTTCTCTATATTCTGGCCATTTAGCTATTGTTATAGATGGTGTTTCATCAGTTATGTGCTTGTAAATTTCTTCTGTTATAAATGGCATAAATGGATGTAGAAGCTTTAAGCTGTCCTTTAAAACTTCAATTAGAGTAATTTGTGCTGCAGCCTTTGACTTTTCATCATCACCATATAATCTTGGCTTTACAAGTTCTATATACCAGTCACAAAGTTCTGACCAGATAAAATCATATATTTTTTGTGCTGCAATACCAAGTTCAAATTTATTTAGATTATCAGTAACTTCCTTTGCAATTTCATTTATTCTACTTAATATCCATCTATCTGCAGTATTTCTTATATTATTTGCTTCACTCTTGTATCTATTTACAAGCTCCTCATCATAGTTCATAAGCATAAATCTTGATGCATTCCAAATCTTATTTGCAAAGTTTCTTGATGCTTCTACTCTTTCCATATAAAATCTCATGTCATTTCCTGGTGAGTTTCCTGTAACAAGAGTAAATCTTAATGCATCTGCACCATATTTATCTATTATTTCAAGTGGGTCTATACCATTTCCAAGGGATTTTGACATCTTTCTTCCCTGTGAATCTCTAACTATTCCATGTACCAGTACATGTTTAAATGGTACGCTTCCCATTTCATTAATTGCTGAGAATATCATTCTTGCAACCCAGAAGAAGATTATATCATATCCTGTTACTAATACATCTGTTGGGAAGAAGTATTCTAAATCCTCTGTCTTATCTGGCCATCCTAATGTTGAGAAAGGCCATAGTGCAGAACTAAACCAAGTATCTAAAACATCTTCATCCTGTTTTAAATTAGAAGAGTTACATTTTGGACAAACACTTGGTTCATCTGATGATACAATTACCTCTCCACAATCACAGTACCAAACAGGAATTCTATGTCCCCACCAAAGCTGTCTTGAAATACACCAGTCTTGTATATTTTCCATCCAGTTAAAGTATTCCTTTGCAAACCTATCTGGAACAAATTCTACTTCACCATTTTTTACAGCCTCAATTGCTGGTTCTGCAAGCGGCTTCATCTTTACAAACCATTGTTTTGATAAAAGTGGCTCAACTGTTGTTCCACATCTATCATGAGCACCAACATTATGGTTGTGTTCCTCTATCTTAACAAGAAGGCCTAATTCTTGTAAATCGTTTACTATTTGCTTTCTTGCATCATATCTATCAAGCTTAGCATATTTACCAGCAAGTTCATTCATAGTTCCATTGTCGTTCATAACAACTATTTGTTCTAAGTTATGTCTTTGACCTACCTCAAAGTCATTTGGGTCATGAGCTGGAGTAATCTTTACTGCTCCAGTTCCAAATTCCATTTCAACATATTCATCAGCAATTATAGGAATTTCTCTGTTTACAAGTGGAAGAATTAGAGTTTTTCCTATTAAATGCTTATATCTTTCATCATTTGGATTTACTGCAACTGCAACATCACCAAGCATAGTTTCTGGTCTTGTTGTTGCAATAACTATATATTCATCGCTATCCTTAACAGGATATTTAATATGCCATAGATTGCCTTGCTTTTCTTGATATTCAATTTCTGCATCTGAAAGAGCTGTCATACATCTTGGACACCAGTTTATAATCCTATTTCCTCTGTATATTAAACCTTTATTATACAATCTAACAAATACTTCTCTAACAGCCTTATTTAAACCTTCATCCATAGTAAATCTTTCACGCGTCCAGTCACAGGATGCCCCCATCTTTTGAAGCTGTTTCTTTATTCTCTCTCTATAGGTATGAGTCCAATCCCAAACGTGATTTAAAAATTCTTCTCTTCCTATCTCCTTTTTATTTATTCCCTTCTTTGCAAGCTCTGCTTCAACCTTAACTTCTGTTGCTATACTTGCGTGATCCTCTCCTGGAAGCCATAGCGTTTCATAACCCTGCATTCTCTTCCATCTTATTAATGCATCTTGAAGAGTATTATCAAGAGCATGCCCCATATGAAGCTGTCCAGTAATATTTGGAGGTGGCATTACTATTGTAAAAGGCTTTTTCTCCCTATCAACCTTTGGTGTAAAATATCCCTTTTCTAACCATTCATTGTATAATCTTTCCTCAAATTCCTTAGGATCATAATTTTTTGCTATATTCTTATTGTCCTCCATCTTAGAACCTCCTCTTTCATATGATATTCATTATTTTCAAACATCCTACTGCTGCAATTGTTAACCCTATTAATTTTATAATTAGTTCTTTATTTTCACTTAAATTAAATAATTTAATTATCCTTATAGAACCATAAGTTAGTATACCACCGACTATAGCCAATATGTACCCCACCAAAACACCTCCAAATTAAAAGGTCCTTCGCACACTAAGGGCGAAGGACCGCGGTACCACCTTACTTCTGCAAAAATGCAGCTCTTATTTTAATAACGGTTTCCCGTTTCATCCTACTTAATTTCAGATGAAAAGCTCCGAAGCTACCTTCGATAGCACTTTACCTAAGAAGACCTCTCAGCCTATGGGTCCTCCTCTCTTTTAGGTATTACTACCTACTCCTCTTCTTCACAGCCTTTTAGTATTGACTTTTATTTATTATTATATTACAAAAAACTACATTGTCAACACATTTATCTTTTATTTTGTAGAAGAAGATAAAAACCACCCAATACCATAACTACTGGTATAAAATACTGTCTAACAAAGGACTTAACCATAATATAAAGTTCATTTGTTCCAAAGGCCTTATTAATAATTGAAAATACACCGGCTAATATTAATAAAACCGCTAAAATGTTTATTAAGTACTTTATATCTATATTTTTTCTATTTCCATAGGAATCTTTCCCATAAAATCCACTGAATATAAAATAATCATCTTCAACATACCTTCCTGAATCCAAAAGCGAAGCAGTCTTAAAGGTATCAACAAAGGCATATATCCAAATAAAAAACTGTAAAATACCACCAATAGCCCCTAAACCAAAAACAGAAAATACAGGCTTAATTAATAAAAACAACGCAAGTGCTTCAAGTCCCTTTCTATAAAGACCTAAATACATATATCCAACACCTGGAATTAATGCAGCTATGAATGTAGAAAGTGAATTTCTCCTCACAATTCTCACCTCTTCCCTTTATCTTTATATAATTATTACATTTTTTAACTATAAAATCAAGATTAACAGGGACTAAAAATGTAACTAAACGGCATCTAATAACATAATATAAATTGATATAAAAAAAAGGAGATGTATATATGCGATTCAAAAAAATAATAGCTGTACTATCTATACTTTTTTTAACTCTAACTGCATTTTCAGGATGTAAAAAAGAAGAAAATAAAAAAGACTTAGTAAAGATACGTCTCAATGAAGTAGTTCGTTCAATTTTCTATGCACCAATGTACGTAGCAATAAGCCAAGGGTTCTTTGAGGAGGAAGGCCTCGAGATTGAACTTTCAACAGGTCAAGGTGCCGACAAAACAATGCAACAGGTTTTATCTAAAAATGCAGACATAGGTTTTTGTGGACCTGAACAGGTTATATATCTTTATAACCAAGGAAGAGAAGATTATGCTGTTTTATTTGCACAACTAACTAAAAGAGATGGCTCCTTCCTTGTTTCAAGAACTAAAGAAACTGATTTTGCATGGGAAAACTTAAAGGGTAAAACTATCATAGGTGGTCGTCCTGGTGGAGTACCTGAAATGGCATTAGAATATGTATTAAGAAACCACGGTCTAACTCCTGGAAAAGATGTAAATATAATAACAAACATTGCATTTACAGCTACAGCACAGGCATTTAAGTCTGGTACTGGAGACTATGTTGCTCTCTTTGAACCAACTGCAAGTATGCTTGAAAAAGAAAATGGAGGATATGTGGTTGCATCAATAGGTAAAGCTTCAGGAGAAATTCCTTATACTTGTTTCTTTGCAACTAAATCATATATTAATGAAAATCCAGATATAATTCAAAAATTTACCAATGCAATTTATAAAGGTATGCTATGGACAGAATCTCATTCATCTAAAGAAATAGCAGAGGCAGTTAAAGATTTCTTCCCAGGTTCTGATATTGACGTATTAACTAAAGTTGTTGAAAGATATAAGGCGCAGGATACTTGGGCTAAAACACCTGTTCTTGAGGAAGACTCCCTATCAAGGCTTATGGATATTATTCAATCCTACAATCCAAGTTTAATTCCAAAACGTCCTCCTTATAAAGATATAGTAACAACTGAATTTGCTAAAAAGGCTATTGGTAAATAATAAATGTAATACCCCTTGATGAATTAAAAATCATCAAGGGGTTAACAAAATTAACATAAAGCCCAAAAATATTTTATAAGCGAGAGTGATAAAAATGGGTAAATTGACATTGAATAACGTATCCATGACATATCATACCCTTCATAATGAGACAAAAACTCTTGAGGATATAAACATCAAAGTTGATGATGGTGAGTTTGTTGTACTTGTGGGGCCTTCAGGATGTGGTAAATCTACTCTACTTTCAATAATAGCAGGTCTTATTACTCCAACAAGTGGAGAAATTTATTTAGATGACAAGATTCTATCCTATCCCTGCAATAAAATAGGTTATATGTTCCAAAAAGATACCTTGTTTGAATGGAGAAGTATTTATAAAAACATTACTTTAGGACTTGAAATAAGAAAGGAAATGACTAAAGAAAATATAGAATTTGCAAATACGTTAATTGAAAAATATGGTCTCTCTTCCTTTAAAAATTATTATCCAAGTCAACTTTCTGGTGGGATGAGACAGAGAGTTGCATTAATTAGAACTTTAGTTTTAAACCCAGAAATACTATTATTAGATGAACCATTTTCAGCATTAGACTACCATACAAGACTATTAGTATCTGATGAAATATATAAAATTATAAAAGCTGAGGGCAAAACAGCTTTAATGGTAACCCACGACATAGCAGAAGCAATTTCTCTTGCTGATAGAATTATTGTATTAAGTTCAAGGCCTGCAAAGATAAAAAAGGAATTTAATATAAAGCTTAGTATTGAAGATAGAACACCACTTACTTCAAGAAATGCTCCAGAATTTAAAGACTACTTCAACTTAATATGGAAGGAGCTTGATAAATATGATAAATAATACTCCTTCAAAGGAACATTTAGATTACATTTCAAGAGTAAAACGCAGAAACACATTAATTACATTAACCAGAATTTTAATATTAATAATTTTTATTGCTCAATGGGAAATAACTGCAAGACTTAAAATCGTTGACCCTTTTTTAGTAAGTCAACCCTCAAGAATAGTAAATACCTTCTTTAAATTAATGCAGGAGGGACATCTTTTAAGACACACTTATGTAACTTGTATTGAAACTATCATAGGTTTTATATCTGGTACAATTATAGGAACTTTGATAGCCATTATTCTTTGGCTTTCAGACTTTATAAATAAAGTTTTAGAACCATACCTTGTTGTACTAAATGCTCTACCTAAAATAGCATTAGGACCAATTCTAATATTTTGGGTTGGCAACGGTCAGCCTGCTATAATCATAATTGCACTTACAATTTCTTTAATAGTTACAATTATTTCTGTTCTAACGGGATTTAATGATGTAGATGAGGATATGATAAAGCTTGTAAAAACATTTGGTGCAAATAAATATCAAGTACTAAGATATGTTGTTTTGCCCCACAGCCTTCCTACTATAATTTCAACCTTGAAGATAAACGTTGGGTTATCTTGGGTTGGTGTAATAGTTGGTGAATTTTTAGTAGCAAAAGAGGGATTAGGCTTTCTTATAGTTTTTGGTGGTCAAGTTGCTCAATTGGATATGGTTATGTTAAGTATAATCATACTCTCCATAATTGCATATATAATGTATGCAATAGTTAGCAAAATAGAATCAATTTATATTAAATAAAAATATGGACTGAAAAATCAGTCCATATTTTTATTATTCATTCATTAAATCTTCTATCATCTTCTTGTATTCATTTACCATCTCATGTGCCTTTTCACTGTTTAGAACTCCATTTAGAGTCTTTGTTTGGAAGAATCTTTCAGGAATCTTTATGCTATCTAAGCTGTATCCAAGCTTTGCCTTTATTTGATACTTAAGCTTTTGTATGTCCTTTGCAAATTGAGTTAGTTCTTCATTTGTCATATTTATTCCTACTGCCTCTAATGCTTCAATAACTATATCTCTTGTATAAACCTTTCTTGCAAATAGACATATAACTAAGCTTGTTAGAATATTTCTTTCTAATTCTTCATCATAAACCTTCTTAACAATATCTTCTTCCTTTGGTTTTGATTGGTCTATTGAATATCCACCATTGTCAAGGTGTGAATGTCTTGAACCAACAGCAAATCCTACAACGTTTCCATATCCTGTATGGTATCCTGCCATTTCATTACCACCTAAATGGCAAGCAAAATCTGAACCACCATAAACCTTTGCAGCATGAACTACACCTTTTCCTAAATCTTCATAGAACTTGTTCTTTCTTGTTGAAATATACTTAACTGCTGCAATGTAGTTTTGAACAATACCAAATTCAAATGGTACAAGTGTTTCTTCAAGTGATACATATCCTCTCTTATATGCTTCTGTTGCCCAACCTAAAACAACACCTGTTGATATTGCATCAAGTCCTTCGCTTTCAACAACATCAATTAGCTCAAGTATTTCATCTGTTGATTTTATACCAAGGAATGTACCAAGTGCAAATATAAGCTCATGGTCATAGGAAACATTTATTGTTTCATATTCATATCCTGAATCAAATTCTCTTCTTACTTGACCTATATGAATACATCCTATTGGACATCCTGCACAAGCAACCTTTCTTACAAGGTTATCTTCTGCAAACTTTTCACCTGATATATCTTCTGCAAAATCTATCTTATTCTTTTGTAGGTTAAATGATGGTAGTGAGTGCATTTCATTTAATGGAATAACGTTAACAGGTGTACCAAGTTCATGATATTTTTTCATTAGATCTGTATTTAATACTCTATCATATATCTTATCATATACTTTTCTATATTTTACCTTTAATTCTTGAGGTATGTCTACTGTGTTGTTTCCTATTACAACTATTGCCTTAAGGTTCTTTGAACCCATTACAGCACCAAGTCCAAGTCTTCCAAAGTGTCTATATGTATCTACGTTAACACCTGCATAGGATACAAGATTTTCGCCTGATCTTCCTATTCTTATTGAGCTTCTTACACCGCTTCCATGTGTAGTTTGTCTTAATATCTTACCTGTTTCTTCAACAGATAATCCCCACATTGCTCTTGCATCTCTAAATTGTACACCATCATCAATTAAAAGATATTGAGGATGAGCTGATTTACCAGTTACAACTATAGCGTCAATACCAGCAAATCTCATTGCCATTGCAAATCTTCCACCTGCATGGCTTTCTCCATATTCTTTAGTATGTGGAGAATAGAAAGTTGCAACTGCCTTTGTACATACTGGCATTACAAATGAAAGAGGTCCTATTGCATATATCATAGGCTGTGCTGGATCAAGTGGATCAAGCTCAGGCTTTATATTTTCATCAAGAAGCTTTGCTGCAAGACCTGTACCTCCAAGATATTTAACAAGGTCCTTTCTTTGATCATATCTATATTCTTGCTTTTCAAGGTCTATATAAAGAACATTAATGTAGTCTCTTGCGAGCATATTATAAAACCTCCTTCGTTGTAATACATCTGTGTGGACAATACTTTGTACAGTATCCACAGTGTGTACAAATTATTGGATATCCATCTTCATCAAATCTAATTGCATTTACTGCACATGCAACTCCACAAGCACCACACTTTGTACATTTATCCTTATGGAATACTACTCCTCCACCTGTTCTCTTTGTTAGAGCACCAAACTTACAAGCTTCCATACAAGCTGGCTCTTCACATCCACGACAAATATTTATAACAAATTCGCCTGTATAACCACCTGATGTTTTTACTTCTATTGCTGAATTAGCAATTGAATATTCTCCTCTAAGTCTTGCACAGGCTTGACGGCATGATAAGCAACCTATACATCTTCTTCTATCTGCTACCTTCAATACCTTTGCCATTTTTACACCTCCATTTATTATTAGATATGAAATTGTTTTTCTTTAAACTTGCAATATAAACAAGTGCTATTATATCACAAAATCATAAAAAATTTGTTAACAGTTTGTTAATTTGTTATCAAGCACTCCAGTTTTCCTTGTAATTCCTTAATTTCTACTTTATCTCCATCTTTTACCTTTCCTGATAATATCATTTTTGCCAATTCTGTTTCAATATATTTTTGAATAAATCTCTTTAATGGTCTTGCACCATAAACCTGGTCATAACCAACACTTGCTATATGGTTTAAAGCACATTCTTCTACAGTAAGCTTTATATTCTTTTCATTAAGCCTTGTTTGAATTTCATTTATAAATATTTTTATTATTCTCTTTATTGATTCATTTGAAAGTGGCTTAAATATTACTACATCGTCTACCCTATTTAAGAACTCTGGTCTAAACCTCATCTTAAGTACATCTTGAACCTCTTTATAAATCTCATCTAAATCTTTATTCTGAAGTAAACCCTGCTGTATAACATCGCTTGCCAAATTTGATGTCATTATAATTATTGTGTTTTTAAAATCAACTATGTGTCCTTTGCTATCTGTTAGTCTTCCTTCATCTAAAAGTTGTAAAAATATATCAAAAACTTCATCATTTGCCTTTTCTATTTCATCAAATAAAATAACGCTATAGGGTTTTCTTCTAACTGCTTCTGTTAACTGCCCACCTTGCTCATATCCAACATATCCAGGAGGTGCACCTATAAGCCTTGAAACCGAGAATTTTTCCATATATTCAGACATATCTATCCTAATTATATTATCCTCACTATCAAACAGCTCCCTTGCTAAAGTTTTAGCAAGTTCTGTTTTTCCTACACCTGTTGGGCCTAAAAATATAAAGGAACCTATAGGACGCTTAGGGTCCTTTATTCCTGCCCTTGCCCTTAAAACTGAACCTACAACTAAATCTACAGCCTCATCTTGACCTATAACTCTTTCTTTAATTGATTTTTCAAGATTTAAAAGTTTTTCCCTCTCACCTTCAACAAGCTTTGAAAGTGGAATATGCGTCCACCTTGAAACAATCTCACATATTTCTTCTTCAGTAACCTCCTCCTTAAGAAGAAGATTTGTATTCTTAATTTTTTCCTCTAATGATTTTAACTCATTTTCAAGCTGTGGAAGTCTACCATATTTAATTTCAGCAAGTTTATTTAAATCATATTCCTTTTCTGCCTTTATCATCTGTGCCTTTAGATTATCAATTTCTTCTTTTATGTTTCTTATTTTTTGTAACTCTTCCTTTTCTTTACTATATCTTGCGTTTAATTCCTTCTCCTTATCCTTTAAATTTGCAATTTCCCTTTCAACATCATTTAGCCTTAACTTTGAAAATTCATCCATTTCACCTGAAAGTGCCCTTTTCTCAATTTCAAGTTGAAGTATTTTTCTCTTAATTTCATCAAGTTCATAGGGAACACTTTCTATTTGAGTTTTTATCATTGCACAGGCTTCATCTACCAAATCGATTGCTTTATCTGGTAAAAATCTATCTGTAATATATCTTTTTGACAACTTTGCTGCAGAAACTAATGCACTATCGTGTATCCTAATTCCGTGATGTATTTCTAATCTTTCCTTTAACCCTCTAAGTATTGCAATTGTATCCTCCACTGTTGGTTCATCAACATAAACAGGTTGAAATCTTCGCTCAAGTGCCTTATCTTTCTCAATATACTGCCTATATTCATCAAAGGTTGTTGCCCCAATACAGTGAAGTTCTCCACGAGCCAGCATAGGTTTAATTAGATTGCCTGCATCAACAGCACCTTCTGCCTTACCAGCTCCAACTATTGTATGTATTTCATCTATAAAAAGTATTATCTTTCCTTCACTTCTTTGTATTTCTTTTAAAACTGCCTTAAGTCTTTCTTCAAACTCACCTCTATATTTTGCACCTGCAATAAGTGCTCCTAAATCTAAAGAAAATATTTTTTTATCCTTTAATCCTTCAGGGACATCTCCCTTAACAATTCTTTGTGCCAATCCTTCTACTATTGCTGTTTTACCAACACCTGGGTCACCAATTAAAACCGGATTATTCTTAGTTTTTCTTGAAAGAATCATAATTACTCTTCTTATTTCATCATCTCTTCCTATAACAGGGTCTAACTTATTCTTTTTTGCCTCTTCTGTTAAATCGCGTCCATATCTTTTTAGTGCATCATAGGTTCCTTCTGGATCATTAGTTTCTACCCTTTGTCCTCCTCTTGCTTCCATTAATACCTTTAAGAATTTTTCTTTATCTATGCCATTTTGAATTAAAACCTTTTTTAATGGATGCTCAATATCTAATATTGCTAAAAATATGTGTTCAACACTTATATAAAGATCATTCATATTTGCCATTATTTTTTCTGCATTTACTAATACCTCTTCTAATCTACGTGTAGCATAAACATATCCAGAATCAGCAGCTTGACCATACACTTTTGGTAATCTATCTAAATAAGCCTCAACCTCTCTTTGAACTTTTTTATTTTCTATTCCCATTCTTTCTATTAGACTTGGTATTAATCCATCTTCCTGCGTTAAAAGAGCAAAAAGCAGGTGTTCTACATCTACCTGCTGATGCTTAAAGGAAACTGCAATCTGTTGAGAAAGGTTTAATGCCTCCTGTACCTTAAGCGTCATCTTATTTACGTCCATAAAACCATCTCCTTATAGATTTTTATGTAAATCATAAATCTTTAAAAATTCCTCATAAAAGCGATTCACAAGCTGTTTCTTTTGCTTTATACATTCTGATTTTGTATAAAATGCACCAATATATAAATTTAGCTTATCTTCTTTATTCTGCTCTAAAAAGGATTTTATGTTGTCATATGCCTTTGAATTCATTTCTAAACAATTTACCTTTATAATTTCAGTACATTTAGTTTTTGTAATTCTATTCAAACTTATAAAAGATTTTTTATTACTCAAAACATAATCCCATATTTTTTCTTTTGATTTCAGTAAAATCTCTTTGTCTTGTGTATCATAAAAAATGCCTACCCCATATTGATTAATAACAATATCTATGTACACATTTTCATCTATTTTATGTCTTGCCTTTAAACTTTCACTTTTCTTATTACTCTTCAAAAACTCCTTCTCAAGCTCTAAAAAACCATTTGTGTTCTTATGATAAATTTTTTGAAGCTCATAGCAAAATGCTCTAAAATTGGTCTTTACACTTTCCCTCTGCTTTAAACCTTCCTCACCTGATATCTTTTCTAAATTTTTAAAATATTCAAAATCTAATGCTTCAAACCCTATAAATTCCATATTTATCCCCCCAATAAAAAAGCGTGATTTCTTTTATTATTAATTATACCAAACATTTCTAAAAAAGAAACCACGCCCTCTTACTTTTTATTTATTATTTTGCGAAAGAAGCAGATACTCTATTGCCTGCTTATTGTCTCCCATATTTTTATACATTTGAGATAACTTTATATAAAGTTCCTTCTTTTGTTCTTCTTTATTACTCTTTTTCATAAAATCCAATGCATAAAAGGCATAATCCTCTGCTCTTTGATAATCTTTATTTTTATAGTAATAGTCAAACCTTGCCATTAGTATCTTTATTATTCCTTCTTCGTAATTTTGTTTGAGCATTACCCCTTCTGCTTCATTAATCATTTCCAATGCTTCATCTAACCTTTTCATTTCCTGCAGGCAGTCAATTAAGTTTAAATAGACATCTAATAAAAAAGCTATATTTTCGTTATTTATCCTTTTCTCACATTGTATTATGTCTTTAAACAACTCAATTGCCTGTTCTTTTTTACCAGATTCCCAAAGACAAACAGCCATATTATTTTTTGCCTTCAGCATACCTTCAAGGTCACTGTTTAATTTATATTTTTTATACGCATTTTCAAATCTTTTAAAGCTGTCTTCTGCATCCTTTATTTTTAGGTCTACATTACCCTGCATCATTTCAATACCAGGTAAATATTGTTCTTTATTATACCAGTCATTTTGTTTTATAAACTCTTTTAGTTTATTTAGATATACATCTGATAAGGTATATCTGTTTAGTGCTATTGCACACAGTGCTAAATCATAGTAGGTTCTTGCTATATTGTCAAAAGAAATTTCCTTTTCAATAAGTTCTTCAGAATTTTTATAATAGCCAAAGGCTAATTCATACTTATTGTTAAAATAGCTACAATTACCAAGACAAATATATATGTCAGATATTATATCGTAATTGTTTGTTTTTAGGTAGTAAACAAGTGACTTTGAAAAATCAATAAAGCTACTATCATAATCCTCTTTAAAATAAAAATATTTAGCAAAACAATAAAAGAAATATCCCTTTTGAGCGTCTGAAAGATATTCTAAATTTTCTTCAAAAACCTTAATTTTATCTAAAACTTCATTAATGTTTTCCTTATTTAGTTTAAAATCTATATTTTCTGTTACACTTTGAAACTTCTTCTGAATTCGCTCTTTGTCGGTTAACGTAAAATACTCTACATCAACGTCTAACTTTTGTGCAATATATATAAGCAAATCATCACTTGGGTTACACTTTCCATTTTCAATTGAGCTTATTTGGGCTGCAGTTACCCTATCCCCCGCAAGCTCCTTTAAAGTCAGTCCCTTTTGCTTTCTTAAATTGCGTATCTTCAATCCTAAATTCTCACCCATATCAATCCCCACTTTTAAATTATTCCTAATTCTTTATATAGATCCAAACTTCTATTCATATATTTAAGTGCCAAATCCTGCATATTTAAATCTATATATAGTTTTCCTAAAAGAACACAAAAATTTGCAAGTTCCTTTTTATATTCAGTAGATTCAAGGTATTTAATAGTATTAATTAATATCTCCTCAATTTTAGCCACATTATTTTCTATACTGTATATTTTATATAGGTATTCGTATGCCTTTATTCTATATTCATGGTCTTCATATTTTAATGAATCAAGAATATCCAAAACAACATCCTTTGCCTTATCAATCTGCCCAAGTTTAATATAGTTATCGCACAGCTTAAATAATGTTAAAGGTACTGTATTATCCTTTATTTCCTGTTTTATTTTAAGAGCGTTTGTTAAATGGTTAAAGGACTCATCATAATTATCAAACTTTGCAAATATTTCACCTATACCATCTTCAATCTCTGCTATATCCTTTTTATAATCAAGTTCTGAAAGAATTTCCTTTGCTTTTTTCGAATAGTTAATAGCCTTTTCTATCTTCCCATCTTTTGCATAAGACAAACTTAACAATACAAGAACATCTGCATATGCCTTTTTATCATTAAACACCTCTAACTTTTTCTTTGCAATGTACGCAAAATCTATCGCTTGTGATATTTTATTTAAATACAAATTAGACATAGCAATATAATAATTTATTTTAGCCTTTAAAAACTCATCCTCTAAAAAATGTTCTGAAATTATTGCATCTCCCTGTGTAAAATAATTTAATGCTGTTGAATAATAACCCATACTTATACTAATTTTACCTAACAATATAAAGCTTTTAATGACATCCTCAACTAAATTAAGCTTTAAAAACAAACTATTTGCAATTAAGCAATATTGTTGAGATTCTTCATACTTTTTATCATGATACTTTATAACAGCTAATGCCATATTAAATTTTCCCTTGTGTAAAATAAGGTTGTATTCATTTGCATAATGAATACCTTTTTCTACATATTCTTTAGCTCTTTCAAATTCTTTAGAAGAAATAGAAACTTCAGCTATATTAAGATAATATTCGCATATTTTAGATGCTTGCTTCTCTTCGCTTTCAAGGAAATAATCTACATCTGTTTCAAGCTTTTCTGCTATATATTCAAGAAGTTCAATACTTGGATTTGCTTTTCCTGACTCAACTAAACTTATCTGACCAGGTGTAACCCTATCCCCTGCAAGCTCCTTTAATGTTAAATTTTTTTCTTTTCTTTTTGCTTTTATTTTTTCACCTAAAGTTAAAATTTCCATACTCATCCCGCCTATTAATATTGTTATTATATAATTATATAAAATTTTCATTAAACAATACAACTAAAAAATGATTAAAAATTTTATTAAAAAAAATAAATAGGGGTAAAAACCCCTATTTCATATAATCTCTTAAGTCTTCAACTATGTCCTCAAGCCTATGTGCCATTCTCTTTCCTGCTCTATTAACCTTTCTTCTTGTTCTATAGTCCATTCTTGGCACAGCCATCAAGCTGGCTGCTGCACCAAGTAATGCTCCTGCTGCAAGTCCTGTAAGTAATCTATTTCTCATAAGACACACTCCTTTCTTTTTTCTTCACTATTTAGAGTGTGCATTATTTTAAATAATAAACAAGAAATTTATTATTTTATTGTATTTATCTGTATTATCTTGTAACTATCTCCCATTTCAACATAATATCTGTTAAATTGCATAATTATATTTCTACTTTCATTTTCGTCTGTAATTATTTTAACTTCCCAGTCCTCTTTAACATCTATTTCAATAACTCCCGAATGTTTTAATTTTGCAGAAACAACATTCCAATTTATTAATTTTTTATAGTATTTATAGTCTACAGTCTTTAACCATTCTATTTCATTTAAAACTTCTTTATACAGCCCTGAATCTGTATACAAGCACTGAACATCAGTTATTTTTTTGTTTTCAATTGCATTTTCTTTAAACTTTAAAAAATCATAAATAGCCTCTTTACATCTATCGACTACATCCTTTGCAAGCTCAAGCTTTACCTCAACCTTTTGCCCAGCAAGTATTTTATTATCATAATCTTCACAGCCCTTAAGCTTTATTTTAACATTGTAGGATGCAAAGGGTATTTTTTCTATTAAAACAACACCATCTTTATTTTCATAAACTTCTCCACATACTTCAACGCTTGAATAAAGAGGAACTTTTAATGTCCAATTATAAACATAATCATCAAAGTCCCAATATAGTTTATTTTTTATCTTCTTGATTTTCAGTATTTTCTCTCCTGTCTTGCTGTTTACCTTGAGTATATAACCATCTTCAGTTTTTTGTTTTTCCTTTACATCAATCTCATCACCAAAGTTATATCTTATATATTCTTCAAATACCTGATAAGTAAACTCTTTATTCATTATCATACTATAAAGTGCTCTATAATCCCTTTCCTTTAAGGATTTTTCAAAGGCTGTATATTCATCTTTAGGTCTTACAAATAAGAATACAACAAATACAACTATAAAAGTTAGAATAAATATAAACCTCTTGAAAAGGTACCGTTTTTCTAAATCATATAAACCACGGGTATGCATAAAGACCTCCTAAAATCATTACAAAATATTTTATTAATGATTATAGTCATTTATTACTATATTTATACATAGTAGGTCTTCTCATATACTATTTAATAATTTGTCTATATCTCTGTCTAATATTTCATAGTTTAAATCATCATTGTCCGTATCAAGTTTGAAAATTGACCCAATGAATTCAGCATTTAAAGATATAAAAACATATTTTGATTGTAGCAATAGTGCATCAACCATTTTCTCACTTTTTCTTCCCGCGGTAAATATGTATATACCCTTTTTAGGTTTAATATATCTGTTTAATATAAATTTTCTTGCATAAATAACCTGTAGCCTATCAATTAATACCTTCAATGGACTTGAAAATGACGCAAAATATACTGGAGATGAAACAACTATCAAATCTGCCTCTTCTATTTTTTTGTAGATATTATCTAAATCCCTATAGATACACTCTCCTGTTTTTTCACAATTTTTGCAACCTATACAATGTTTTATATTCAATTCATAGGCATTAATAATAAAAATGTTGTTACTTTTATTTTTAATCTTGTATAAAAATTTATTAAGTATAGAATATGTTTTTCCTTCTTTATTATAACTTCCATTAAAAACAACAACATTCATAATTTCACTCCTTCAAAAAGTTAAGGCACCACGAAGGTGCCTTAACTTTACCTATAGGGGGTAACACCATTTATTAAATGGCATCACTTACTAATTTAATGTTTATTTATGTAATTATTTTACCAATTTAAAATTTTAAAGTCAATACTAAATTTGAAGTTATTTTCTTAACAATTTCTTATTTCAGAATTTTGTATTTTAAAGCTCTAAATCATCCAGCACCTTGTCTATATCAAATTGAACATCTTTATCGCTTACAACTAATACAAATTCACACTGTTCAAAGAAATTTCTATCAAGCTCATATGTAACAAAATCGAAATTCAAATCAAATTCTTCTGCCAAATCTTCAGCAATATCCTTCACATTATCAACTGCAATATCAACTAAATATGGTAAAAAATATTCATCATACCAAACATCTTCACCTTTATCCTCATAATTGTCGTTAGCATATGCCTTTGCTGCCTCTATCTCTGCTTCATCAAAGGTATAAACAAAATTAAAAACAGCTATTTTTCCCTTATACTCAATCTCATCAATTTCATCCAATCCTTGTTTTTCTAAAAATTCATATATTCTTTTTGTATTCATATTAATCACCTCGTTTACATTATATCCCTTTTATCTTAAGTTATTCATATCTTACTTGCAATAGTTTTACCAAGTTCTACAGCTTTTTGTATGTCCTCCTCTGAAGGTTTGAACTTTACCTTAAGAGCTTCAACTTCTGTATTAAACTTTAATCCCTTTAGCCTGTCTGTTAACATTTGTATTGCCTCTCCACTCCATCCATAGGAACCAAAGGCAACTCCCAATTTGCCTCTATTAGTTATTGGGCATATAAGCGATAATAAATCCCAAACAGGTTTTACTGCATCTTGATTTATTGTTGGTGAACCAACTATCAATGCCTTTGCCCTTTCAATCTTGTCTACAATCTCTCCTAAATCTGTTTCTGATATATCATACATATAGACCTTTGCACCATTATCTTCAAGTCCTTTTGCTATACTTTCTGCAATTGCCTTTGTATACCCATAGGCTGAAACATAGGCTACTACTGCTGATTTTTCCTCTTCGTATATTCCTTCTCTACTCCACTTTTCATATGTATCTATGTATTTTTTTACATCTTTTCTTAAAACTGGTCCGTGGCTTGTGCATATCATATCAAAATCTATATTTTTAATCTTTTCTATTGCAGATAATACATATTTCTTAAATGGACCCATAATAACATCATAATAATATTTAAACTCCTCTGAAAAATCACCAACTTCATCATTGAAAATACTGTTTTCATCACAGTAATGGCATCCAAAGGCATCACAGGTAAATAAGACTTTATCCTTTTCACTATATGTAAATATAGTGTCTGGCCAGTGTAAAAATGGTGCTGATATAAATTTAAGAGTTCTTTCCCCTATGCATAAATCCTCTTTTGCTTCAACTGAATTAAAATTCATATTAGTAATTTCTTTAATATTTATTAGGGCTGGTTTTGAAGCATAAACAACTATGTCTTTATATGTTTCAAATATTTTTCTTAAAGAACCACTATGGTCTGGTTCAGTATGTTGAACAATTAGATAATCAATATTTCTATCTCCAATTATGCTCTTTATATTGTTTAAAAATTCTTCTTGGTATCCGTCCTTTACTGTATCAACTAAAGTTATCTTATCATCAACAATCAAATATGAATTATATGTAGTACCCATCTTAGTAGTCATTATAATATCAAAAACTCTAAGCTCTGGATTTTTGACTCCAACCCAATATATTCCTTTTTTTAATTCAACCGATGCCATAAATTCCACCTCCACCTATTTTATATTTACATTATACACCAAAATTACAGTTAATAAAATATTAATAGATAATTTTTTTCCTTTATTTATAGTTATATTATTTATTACTCCTACATATATTTTTTATGAAATAATATGGGAGGTATTATATGTTCATTATTTTATTTACAATTCTTTGGGGTATTCTATTATGTCTTGTACTCTCTGCCCCCTTTTCCTACACACCTCTTTTTATGATACTTTTTATTATATCAATAGCAGTATTAGTTTCTGCTAAAAAAATGTTAATTATTAATAAAAAGTATATTATATACTCTATTATTTCTTTTATTTTTTCTTATGTATTATCTTGTTATGTAATATTTAAACCCCATACACAGAGCTTTATAAACTTTGGTACTATTTCTCAAAATAAAAAGGCTGTAATATTTTACTGCGAAGGAGAAATGGAAAAATACACTCCCTACTACACAAATTATTTTTTACAAAAAACACCCTTTTATTTAAAACCTATATACAGTTATAAAATAAAAAAAATATATTCTGAACTTGAAGTTAATAGCAAAAACAACAATTTAAGCCTTGTAGCAAGAGATGTTAAATCCTCTATTTTAAGCTATAAACCCTACTACTTTTATATTGCCTATTCAGGATATACTCCTACACTAAAGGACGCTATAGTCTATGCAGTAAATGATGGATGTTCAGAAATAATAATCATAAACTATACTGCAAATAATAACTTGATGGAAAAGACTCGAAAATATATAGACTATAATAAGCTAACCTCAAATGGAGTTAATATTAAATTTACTAAAAGTGTTCAAGAAACTGGAGAATTTCAACAATACATAACAGAAAAAATAATAAATATGCCCGCTAAATTTGATGGGATTATTCTTCTAACAAAAAATACAGATATAGCTACCATAATAAAATCTCACATTAATGAAAATTATAGAAAGGATGATATTTTCTTAATTACAGATGATTTAGACTATGGTATAAGATATTTTATTGAAAAAGGTTGCAATAATGTTTTATATATTTGCCTTGATGAATCTTCTTCTGGAATTATGGCAGAATATTACTACCCTAAAATTGCACTAAGATATTCAGATAAAATAAAGATTGTGGGTATTAAGGATTGGGGATATGATAAACTTCTTGTAAAGGCTGCTATAAAATGCTTTTTAGAGGAGGAAAAAAAATAAATCAGCCATTTTAGGCTGATTTTTTTAATGCATACAAGCCTGTTGTTCTTGCAAAGAAAACTGATATTACAGAATCTATTAAGTGGTGTATTGCTGTTCCTACTGCAACTACATAGAACATTCTATAATCAAGACCCACAATTGGTATTACAATAAATGCCTCAAGTAGTGCGTGTATAGGCATAACTATAAGTAGTACGATTTCATATTTTACTCCTCTTTTAACAAGCCATCCACCAAAATATCCAACTATAATATGCATCAATGCTCTTGCTGTAACTTCAGGTCTTCCAAGCTTTATGAAAAAACCAAGTGCTGAAGAAGCACCAACCATCGCTGCAACCTGTGGGCTAATTAACATTGATAAGAATAGGGGAACGTGTGACATAACTGTTGCTGTAAATGGGCCTAAATGTAATGTTAAAAATCCTCCAAATGCAAGAGGTATAAGTATTGATAATGCTGCAAAAACTGCTCCTATTGTTAACTCTCTTGTCTTCATATAAATCCTCCTTTACACCTGTCTTTACACATATTATACTGTAAAGACAGGTGTAAGTCTATATTTTTTACATATTCTTAGTAATTATTTTTTCAACCACTCCAACATCTGCCTCTAAAAAATTATAATCATTTAACTCCAAAGGAGTAACCCATCTAAAATCTTCAACTTCCTTTGCTGTTATTTCCCCTCCCTTAAGCCTACACCTATACACTAACATTAACATATTAAACTCAGTATACCTATGAAAAACTACATCAAATATATCTATAACCTCAATATCAATGTTAAGCTCCTCCTTTATTTCTCTAATAATACACTCTTCAGGAGTCTCTCCTTCCTCAAGTTTTCCGCCAGGAAACTCCCAAAGAAGCCCTCCCTTTTTTCCTTTTTTTCTTTGAGTTATAAGTATTTTCCCTTCATTTTCAATAACAGCAGCTGTTACAATTATCATTTTTTATTACTCCTTTATATGATAAAATTATTATATATGGATATGGAGGTGTATATATGAAATTTAATATAAACCAAAGGGCTTTAGATTATATTGCCTCAAAGGGTGGCAATTTAATAATAACTGCTGTAAAATCCTCCTGCGGATGAGCAGGTAGTGTAAAAAGTCTCTGGATAGAGGCTGTAAAATATGTAGATAATATTGAAAACTACTATTATTATGAGCAGGATAAAATAAAAATATATATCCATAAAAGTCTTATACTTGATAAT
>JAOAAJ010000032.1 GCA_026418935.1 Caloramator sp.
ATGCAGGATATATTATCCTGAAAAATCCCTTGAAAATGAATATAGAGTATTACCTGTAAAAAACTATTTAGTGTTCTATGTGGTTAAAGAACAGGTTGTTGAGATTCACAGGGTTATATATGCTAAAATGGATTTAAGCAAGGTCATAAAATGATATTATTGACACTATAGAAAATAAAAACAATGAATGAAAATGACCGTACTAAAAACGTACTAAAATTTTTTGAAGCGATAATTTTTTAATGAAAATAGAAATAATAATGGCATGAAATGCAGTAAAATCAATGGTAGAAAATAAAGAAAAAGTCTTAAACACAGAATGGGAATAAAATAAAACTTGCAACCATATCAAGTGTATCTGATATGGTTGCTTTTTATTTAAGGGGACTTAAAAATCAATAATTTTACATCTTGTAAGAATATGGTTGATGTGATATCATAATTATAATTTATTATAAAGCAATGGGGGGATGTATATGATAAAACCAAAGCCACTAAAAAAGGGTGATAAAGTAGCAATAGTAAGTTTATCAAGTGGTATTTTAGGAGAAGATTTTGCAAGACATCAGCTCCAATTAGGAACTAAAAGATTAAGGGAGTTTGGTTTAGAACCAGTTTTTATGCCCAACGCATTAAAAGGTATAGAACATATAAAAAATCATCCAGAAGACAGGGCAAAGGATTTAAAGCAAGCCTTTTATGATGATACAATAAAGGGGATTATATGTGCAATAGGCGGAGATGATACCTACAAAACTTTGCCATATCTTTTAGAGGATAAGGAGTTTATTGATGCTGTTAAAAATAATCCAAAGATATTTACAGGTTTTTCAGATACTACGGTTAATCATTTGATGTTTTATAAATTAGGGCTTGTAACCTTCTATGGACCAAGTTTTCTTACTGATATAGCTGAATTAGATAATGAAATGCTTCCATATACTAAAAGGGAGTTTATGAAGTATTTTAGAATGGAAGATGAGTATATTATAGAGTCAAGTGATGTGTGGTATGAGGAAAGAAAGGATTTTTCTAAAAATCAATTGGGTATAAGTAGGATTAAGCATACAGAAAAAAGAGGATATGAAGTACTACAGGGTAAGGGCAAGGTTAGAGGAAGATTTTTAGGAGGATGTTTAGAAAGCATTTATGACATCTTAACTAATGAGTTGTATAAACAAGTCACCGATAAATATGAGCTATTCCCTAATATAGATGAATGGAAGGATAAAATATTATTTATCGAAACCTGTGAGGAGAAACCAGAGCCAGAGCTTTTTGAAAAGGAACTACTCTCATTAAAAGATAAAGGCGTCTTTGACGTGATTAGTGGTATTATTGCTGGAAAGCCTCAAGATGAAACATATTATGAGGAGTATAAAGAAGTTTTTTATAAAGTTGTAGATAATAAAGATTTACCGATCTTAATTAATGTCAACTTCGGACATGCATACCCAAGATGTGTAATACCCTATGGAGTGGAAGCAGAGATTGATTTAGATAGGAAAGAGATAAAACACTATAATCCATACCAGTTATAATTGGTATGGATTATATTTAATTTTTCTCTTGACAGTTAGACGTCTAACTATTATCATAATAATTGTTAGACGTCTAAATAATTTTATGATATATACAAAAGTGAAAGGGGAATAAAAATGGACTTTTGTAATATTGAAGGTGTATATCAATCCTTCATCAAGGTTATTAAGGTACATCATCAGTACCTACATATCATACTTGAAAAGCTTGATTTATACCCAGGTCAGCCACCTTTACTTTTTACCTTATACAAAAATGATGGGCTGAGCCAAAGAGAGATTGCAGATAAACTTCACATAAAGCCTGCAACAATTACTGTAATGCTTACAAGGATGGAAAAGGCAGGACTAATTACAAGAAGGCAGGATGAAGAGGACCAGAGAATATCAAGGGTTTATTTAACCCAAAAGGGAAGAGAAATGTGTGAAAAGTTAAAAAAGGTTATGGCAGATTTAAATGAGCAGTGTTTTGGAAACTTCACAGAGGAAGAAAAGGAGACTTTCAAAAACCTATTAGAAAAGATGGCAGGGAATATAGAAAAGGCAAAGGACAAGTAGTGTATTAAATCTATTAGTAAAATATAGTTTTTTTACGCTTAAAAAAGATATATTAAAATGCTAAAAAATTATTTATTTAAATATAAAAAATCTAATTTAATTTGTTAGGAGATGATAGGCTGTGTTGAGACTTTATAAGTTTCTAAAACCATATACTTTGATGATTATAGGTGTATTTTTCTTTGTGGCATTGCAATCTTTAGGTGATTTGTATCTTCCAACTCTTATGTCAAACATAATAAACGAAGGAGTTATGAAGGGAGATACTCAAAGAATACTTGAAATCGGAGGCTTGATGCTTTTAGTAGCAGGCGTTGGAGTTATCTGCTCTGTTATTGCAAGCTTCCTTTCTGCAAAGGTTGCAGCAAATCTTGGTACAATCTTAAGAAGTAAAGTTTTTAAGAGAGTTGAGAGCTACTCACTAAATGAATTTGATAAGTTTGGAACAGCAACTTTAATTACAAGAACAACAAACGATATTACACAAATTCAAACAGTTACAATAATGATAATGCGTATGATGATAAGCGCACCTATTATGGCAATAGGAGGACTTTTCTTAGCCTTAAGAAAGGATAGACCACTTACACTTGTTCTTGCAGTTGCAATACCTGTACTTGCTTTTGTTGTAGCGATAATTGCATCAAAGGTTATACCTCTATTTAAACTTGTCCAAGTAAAGATTGATAAGATAAACCTTGTTCTTCGTGAAAAGCTTACAGGAATTAGGGTAATTAGAGCCTTCAATACGGTTGAACTTGAGAGAAGAAGATTTGATGAGGCAAATGTTGACCTAACAGGAACATATATAAAAGTAAACAGAATAATGGCCTTTATGATGCCATCAATTATGCTTGTTATGAACTTTACATCTCTTGCAATTCTTTGGTTTGGAGGAATTCGTATAAGTAAAGGAAGTATGGACTTAGGTGCCCTTGCAGCCTTTACGCAATATGCAATGCAGATTATGTTCTCAATGCTTATGCTTGCTATGATGTTTATAATGGTACCTCGTGCCCAAGCGGCAGCTACAAGAATAAATGAGGTACTTGATACAATGCCAAAGATAAAGGATGCAGAAAATACAGTAGATACATTTACAGGTAGGGGATACTTAGAATTTAAAGATGTAACTTTTAGCTATGAAGGAGCAGAAGAACCTGCACTTAAAAATATATCTTTTGTTGCAAAACCAGGAGAGGTTACAGCAATAATAGGAAGTACAGGTGCGGGTAAATCAACATTAGTAAATCTAATTCCAAGATTCTATGATGTAGATAGCGGAAGCATACTTATTGATGGTGTTGATATAAGAGAGATGAGTCAAGAGACCTTAAGAAATAAAATAGGCTTTGTTCCTCAAAAAGCTATTCTTTTCTCTGGAACAATTGCAGACAACATTAGATTTGGTAAAGAGGATGCAACAGATGAAGAAGTAAGGCATGCAGCAGAAATCGCACAGGCACTTGAGTTTATAGAAAATATGGATGGTGGATTTGACCACGAAATTTCACAGGGTGGTACAAATGTGTCTGGTGGTCAAAAGCAACGTCTTTCGATTGCCCGTGCACTTGTTAGAAAGCCTGAAATATACATCTTTGATGATAGCTTCTCTGCCCTTGATTTTAAGACAGATGCAAAACTAAGGGCAGCACTTAAAAAGGAAACAAAGGATGCAACAGTGATAATAGTTGCCCAAAGAGTTGCAACAATTATGGATGCAGATAGAATAATTGTTTTAGATGAAGGTAAAATTGTTGGAATGGGAACCCATAGGGAACTTTTAGAAAAGTGTGATGTATATAGAGAAATTGTTTCATCACAGCTTTCAGAGGAGGAAATAGCATGAGTCAAGATAGAAGAATGAATAAACCAATGGGGGGAAGAAGAGACCCAATGGGGTTTGGTAGACCTGTAGAAAAACCAAAGGACTTTAAGGGAACCTTTAAAAGGCTTTTAGGCTACCTAAAACCCCATAGGCTAAACTTAATAATAGTTCTTATATTTGCCATTGCAAGTACAACCTTTACTATAGTTACTCCTAAGATATCAAGTAAAGCCCTTAATAAACTACAGGATGCCTATATGGTTCGTAAGATGCTAAGTGAAATGGCAAAGGGACAAAATGAAGCAGTAAACCAGTTAAACGATAAGATGGGGGATGTTCAAAAGGAAGTTGTAGATAAAATAGTTAATCAGATGGCAGATGGCCAAAAGAAGGCAGTAGAGCAGATAACCAATAATATGGCTGATGCACAGGAGAAGGCAGTAGATGAAATGTACAAGGGCATAGCCATACAACTACATCAGGGAGTTGCAAGTGGACAAAAGGCTGCTGTTGACAATATAACTCTACAAATGGGAAAGGTGCAGAGAAATTTAGTTTTAAGTTTTCAGCAGCAGATGAGCAGTATGCATCAGATGCCACAGGGTGGACAGATGCCACCAATGGATCCTAAGATGCTTGAGACTATGCAAAAATTAATGAAGCTCCCAATGATTGATACAATAACCGATAGACAAAAGAAGATTGAAGTTACTTTAGAGTTTATAGAACTTCTTGAAAATATGCCTTCAAGTGGACAAATAGATGCAAAGTCGCTTGCTATAACAAAGGAGATATTAAGTCTTCCACTACTTGAAAGTGTAAAGAATCCAATTGAAAAGATAAATATAATTAAAAAGTTTTTAAGTTTATCAAAGAATATGCCATCTCAAGGGCAAGGTATGTCAATGCAACTTGACGAAAAGACATTAAATAAGGCACTTTCAAAAATACCTGAGATAAAAAATTTCAACACAACTTCAAATTCTACAAAAAATAAAATGGATAAAAAGGCAATGGATGCAGCTCAAAAACTACTAAAGCTTCCATTAATAAAGGACATAAAGGATCCAGTAGAGAAGAAAAAGACTTTAATTGAGCTTATTGATATATTTAAAAGTATGCCAAATACTTCAGGTTCCTCAAGTATGATTAATGCTTCTGATTTAAATACAGTTAAAGAATTATTATTACTACCTGACATAAGCGGTATAAAGGATGAAAAAGAGAAGAAGCAGACAACTATTAAGTTGATTGATATTTACAGCAAGATGCCAAATATGAATAATGAAAATACTTCAAATGAAATGATGGATAGCGAGCAGTTAAAGCGTGTAAAAGAATTACTTGAGCTTCCAATGTTAAACACAATTACGGATGCTGATGAAAAGGCAAAGGTTTTAAACAAAATGCTTGACATATTTGGCAATATGCCAGATATGAAAACAGATAATGCGGATTCTAAGAATAAATTTGATACAAAGAGTATAAAGGCAGTTCAGGAATTTTTAGCCTTACCAAAATTAAGTACACTTACAAGTGCAGATGAAAAGGCTGATGTGGCAAAGAAGATTTTAGATTTAAGTAAACAAATGCAAAATACAATGGACAATGCTCCAAAGAGCCCTAAAGAAAACATACAATTTACAGATGAGCAGATAAATGCAGTAATAACTGCAATAAGAGAAACAAATGGAGAGTATGATTTTAAATATATAGGCAAAATAGCTCTAATTCTAATTGCTCTTTATATTATAAGTACACTATTTAGTTTAACTATGGGACTTGTAATGTCTGGCGTTGCACAAAAGACAGTGCGTGATTTAAGAAGAGAAGTTGATGAAAAGCTTGCAAGACTTCCACTTAAATATTTTGACACACATCTACACGGTGATATACTAAGCCGTATTACAAATGACGTTGATACAATTGCAACAACATTGCAACAGAGCTTAACCCAGATGATTACATCTGTTATAACTATAATTGGCTACATTATAAT
>JAOAAJ010000082.1 GCA_026418935.1 Caloramator sp.
CGCGAAGCCCACCTCAAGATGAGATTTCCCATAGCGTTAAGCTAGTAAGACTCCTGGAAGAACACCAGGTTGATAGGCCAGAGGTGTAAGCGTCGTGAGGCGTTTAGCTGACTGGTACTAATAGGTCGAGGGCTTGATCATTTTAGAAGTTAGATGTTAGAGGTTAGAAGTTAGAAAAGAACTTCTTGGTTGTGCAGTTTTGAGAGAATTTGAAGTTGGAATAAAGGACCTAAGAGGAATACCTAAAAGGTCTAATATCCAACATCAAACTTCAAACATCTAATATAATATTCCACGGTAGCTCAATGGTGGAGCATTCGGCTGTTAACCGAAGGGTTGGAGGTTCGAGTCCTCTCCGTGGAGCCATACATAGAATATAAGAGGTTGCAAAAGCAACCTCTTTTTGTTTTGGTTATTTGAAAATTATTGATTATTTACTTGTCTCTTTTTGTATTAAGTTGTTTATAACCAAAAAATAACTAATCATTGGTAGTGGGTGAATGTATTTTGCTTAATATGTTAATATATGTCAAAAAATAATTTGGAATATTTTATACATAATTGAAATAATTTGATTATATTGATATAATAAGAATATGCACAAATTGTGCACAATTTTCCTTGGGGGGGATTTAATGAGTTTTTTTAATGATTTTAAGAAAAACCTCGAAGGCCAATATGAAGAATGTCCTGCATATAGAGAGTTGTGCAGAAGAGAAGGGTTTAATCCCTTTAACGATTTAAAAAACGAAGATGATTTAGAATTTGTTCCTTTTATTATGACAACATCTTTTAAAAGGTCTTATGGGTCATTTACGAAACTTTTAAGGGTTGGAGTTGATAAGGTATATAAATGGACTATATCAAGTAGCACAAGTGGAGATCCAAGTATAGTTGGAAGAAGCAGAGAGGATATTGAAACCTTAAGAAAATTTGTTTTAGAAGATGAAATAAGACATAGAGCAGAGAGGGATTATGAGTGTACTTTTTTCCCAAAAGCAGAAGAAATGAAGGCGTTTAACAGAGGTATGTTTTTAAATAAAGTATGTGAATCCTATTTAGGAAATATTGTAGATATATATACTTATTTAGAGCAGACAATATTTTTGCTGAAACTTCAGGATGGAAAAATGATATTAGATATTGAACCTTTTATAGAGTATATTAAGGAACACAATGGAAAAAATCATCGTGCAGCATTAGGTGGTTCTACGCCTTTGATTTTTAAAACAGTATTAAATCTAAAGGAAAAAATGAAACCCGTTGAACTTGGAGATAGAGCGATTCTTCATACAGGCGGTGGTGGATGGGACGGAAGAAAAGGAAATATAAATATAGGTGCCTTTATTGAAAGATGGAGGTTTGTAGAGGAGGTATCTAATTTCTTAGGTATACCACAGGAAAACTTTACAGATACATACTCCTTTACAGAAAATAGTTTTACAATGACAGGCCACTATAGTAGAGAGCATAGGGATTATCTATTCCACGTCCCAGAATTTGCAAGAGTTATAGTAAGAGATGTAAAAACACTAAAGCCTGTTAAGGAGGGACAAAGAGGATTTATTCAGGTTTTAAATGCCTATGGAACATCAGCCTTTGCTGGTGCAAGTATTCTTGTTGATGATATAGGAGAGGTGGTTTCCTATACAAAGTGTCCTGAATGTGGTTATAAAGGTATGGTTATTAAACTTTTAGGTAGAGTCAAGGGGACAGAGGCAAAGGGATGTGGTGCTACCTTAGGAGGTGATGGGGTTGGAAACAATTAAAAGGGATTATAATGGCTGTTATGTAGATGTTGCTGTATATGATATTTCTGATATAAAGTCAGAAGTTGTAAGGCTTAAGGAGAATAAATATAGAGCACACAATATAAAAACAGAAGAAACGCTAAATATACTTGATTTGTGTGCTAAAAAGTGGCTTGATAGAGACTATTCTAAAAAACACGTTGAGCACATAGCAAAGATAACAAATCAAAGTGAAGAGATGGTTTTGTTTGAACTTGAAAATGCAATGCAGGGTCTTTTAATGGAAAATACAAAAAAGTTAATAGAGGAAGAATTAAAGAGAGAGGATATTTTAGACAATTGGGTGCCTACCCATTATGGCTTAGTGCATAGGCAACCTCGTGGGTTAGTATTCCACAACGTATCAGGCAATGCCTTTATAGTAATACCAGTTAGTATTGCTATGGGGCTTATATCTAAAAATGTTAACTTAGTAAAGGTATCAAAGGATGAACCCTATTTTGCCAATGCCTTTTATAAAAGCCTAATGGAGATAGATGAGTCAATTAAGGAAAGATTATCTATAGTTTACTTTGATAGTTCCTCAACGGACATATACGACTATGTAGTTTCAAATTCGGATTGTGTTGTTCACTGGGGAGGAAAAACATCAAGGGATTATATGGCTAATTTGTGTGCCAAACATTCTGTTCACTTTATAGAACACGGGCCTAAGATAAGCTTTGAGGTTATAGATAAAGAACCAAGCATAGATGAAATAAAAGGTATAGCACTTGATATGTCATTGTGGGAACAGAAGGCCTGTTTATCACCAAGGATTGTTTTCCTAAATACATCAATAAATAAAGAACAATTCCTTGAACAATTTAGGTCCTGTTTAGAGGAAATAAACGAAGTATTACCTAAAGGTTACTATGATTATTTTTCTTCTATAAAAATACTTCAGGATAGACAAAACCTACTTCTAAAGAATTTAGATAATCCAAACTTTGATATGTTATGTAGTAAAAATTCAGACTACACTATTGTTTACTCAAAGGATTTTCCAAGAAACAATGAAATAGATATGTGCTTTGGAAGGTTTATCTATGTTTGTCCATACAACGATAAGAAAGAAGTTATAGACTATATTAATACTTATCTAAAGGGATATCTTCAAACAATGGGATACTGTGGTAATGATTTAGAATTTATTGAACAAGTAACATTATGTGGTGTTAGCATTGTTACTAAGTTGGGTGAAATGTCACTTCATAAGAATGGTACATCACACGATGGAATATATAATTTAAGTGAATTAACCTATGTTGTTAGTTACCAGAGAGATTAGGGGGGATAGTATGAAGGTAAAAGAATATTATAGGGATTTTATAACTGTTGATGAAGCATTAAATTTTAAGAGAAATGATGTAAGGGAAAACTACAAAGAATATGTTAATTCTGCTGCAGTACAGCTTTTAGGGCTATTAGACTTTGATAAACACTTTGTAAAGGCAAAGGGTACAAAGGTGTATGATGAAGATGGAAAAGAGTATATAGACTTTTTAGGTGGATATGGTGCCTTAAATGTAGGTCATAACAACGAATATGTTTTAGAAGGAATTAAAAAGGCTGTAGGTCTACCAAATATATTACAAGCATCTATATATAATTTTGCGGGTGCACTTGCTAAAAACCTATCTCTTTTAACAGGAGGACAGCTAAAAAGAACCTTCTTTGCAAATAGTGGTGCTGAAGCTGTTGAAGGTGCACTTAAAATAGCAAAGATTGCAAGTGGTAAAAGTAAGATAGCATATTGTCAAAACTCCTTCCACGGTAAATCAATGGGAGCACTATCTGTAACAGGAAGAGAAAAATATCAAAATCCATTTAAGCCTTTAGTTCCTGATTGCTATCCTGTTCCTTATGGTGATGATAAGGCTCTTGAAGACTTAATTAAAATGGGAGGTTTTGCAGCCTTTATTGTAGAACCAATTCAAGGGGAAGGAGGAATAAACGTTCCGCCTTCAGGATATTTAAGAAAAGCAAGGGAAATATGTGATAAGTATGGTGTATATTTAATTGTTGATGAAATACAAACAGGTTTTGGAAGAACAGGATATATGTTTGCATATCAAGCTGAGGAAATAGTCCCAGATATAATGTGTTTTGCAAAATCAATTGGTGGAGGAATAATGCCAATTGGAGGATATATTGCAAAGGATGAGATATGGAAGAAGGCCTATGGTTCTGTTGATAAAGCCTTTTTACATACATCAACTTTTGGAGGAAATACATTAGCCTGTGCAGCAGGAATTGCAACTATTGAATATTTGGTTGAAAATCATCTTGATAGACAGGCAAAGGAGAAGGGAGACTATTTTATAAAGAAGCTTTTGGAACTTAAGGCAAAATATCCAGTAATAAAGGATGTAAGAGGACGCGGACTTATGATTGGACTTGAGTTTGAGGAACCAAAGGGAATACTTAATAAGATTACCGCTGGAAAACTATCAGAATTATCTAAGGAATATTTCGCATCTTTAGTTGCTGGAAAGCTTATGAATGAATATGGAATTATAACTGCCTACACATTAAATAATCCTAACGTTATAAGACTTGAACCACCTCTAATAGTAGGATATGATGAGATTGATAAAGTAATATTTGCATTAGAGGATATATTTGAGAAAAACGGAGGATTTTTAAGTCTTGGATTGGAAAGTGGAAAACAGGTAATAAAGTCTTTATTTAAAAAATAGTGGCTAAAATTTTAGCCACTATTTTTGTGAAACCCAAGGATTATCCTTAATATAAAATCTCCAGGGGTAAAACCTTGCTTCTTCAGCATAATCTATATTTATTCTTGTAGTTTCAACTATATCAAAATTGGTATAGCCTGTTTCTTCAACATATAGAATATCAGAAAATAGAGTTATTCCATTTAAAGATTTATCAAGATTTAGTGCAATACAAAGTTTAGATGGCCCATTTGTTAAATTTTTTAATTGACTTTTACTTATTTCTTTAAGATCTTTGTTGTATCTTAATTTACACATATAATCAATACCTTCTATAGGCTCAACAGCTCTTATTAATACAGCACAGGGTTTTCCTTCATCCTCTGTTACAATATTAAAGCAATAATACATACCATAAATAAAATATATATAGGCGTGCCCAGCATCCTTAAACATTACTTCATTTCTTTGAGTTTTTCTGTTATTATATGAATGTGCAGCTTTATCAAAGGGACCTATATATGCTTCTGTCTCTACAATTCTGGCAACTAACTTACGACCACCAATATTTCTAACTATATTTTTACCAAGAAGTTCTTTAGCAACAGTTAAAGTATCCTTTTTATAAAAATCCTTATTAAGCATAATAACCTCCAGAAAGGGATGATATTTTGAAAAAAATAATACCAGTTTTAAAAATATTAGGTTTTCTTATTTTAAACGCATTTGGTTTTTATATTTTAGAAACAATATTAAACTATTTTGCAGTTAATTTTAGTAATGCGTATCTTTTTAATATTATATATTCTATTGGAACTATTTTAATCGTAATATTAAATACCAAATTATTTGTTAAGAAAGATATACTAAACTTCTTGAACTTATCTTTTAAAGGTGTTGATTTTAAAAGATTGCTATATTTAATAGCATTAGCATCTTTTGTAAATATATTTGTTACCCTTATATTGATACTTCTTAATAAATACAATATTTATAGCTTTATATGGGATAAGCTTTATATAGAGGATATTTTAGGTGTAATTTTTACAGGAATAATTATATCACTATCATATTCATTAATTGAAGAAGTAATTTTAAGAGGATATATTTTTAATACGTTGCCTATAAAAAAAGAAATTAATATAGTTGTTCTTGCACTACTTTATACAACATTTAATGCTTTAAGTAGAGGATTTAATATTGTTTTTATAATAAATACTTTTTTGTTTTCGTTATTTTTAAATATAATATACTATAAATATCAAAACCTATTATATACATTATCCTTTAGCTTTGTATGGTTTTATATATCTAACTATATTTTCTCCTTAAGTTTAGAACCTGATAGTTTAGATGTATATTCAGTTATTAATTTAATGTATGCTGGCTACGACATAATAGGTGGTGGAGAGTATGGAATATTTGGAAGTATCATATTTTCTATTTTTCTCTTAATTATTAATTTATACGAGTTGAAATCCTTTGATGTATTTCGTTGGTGGACGTCACAGGAATAAAAATAAAGAGACAGTACATTTTTATGATGTATTGTCTTTTTTGTTTTTATAAATTTATTAATAAAAGTGTAAAAAAATAAAAAAAGTCAACATAGTTATGGATAATTAATGTTTATAGATAATAAATAGATTTTAAAAAATACATAGATGTGATACTATATTTAGTGTTTATGGTGTATAATAATACTAAATATAGTAAGGGGCGATGTGTATGGGATTTTCTAAAAATGCTATTAAGGTATTAGAAAAGAGATATTTGGCAAAGGATGAGGATGGAAACATAATAGAGACTCCAGATGAAATGTTACATAGAGTAGCAACAAAAGTTGCAGAGGCAGATAAGTTTTATGATGAAAATGCTGATATAGAAAAGACAAAACAAACTTTTTATGAAATGATGAAAAGTCTAAACTTTCTTCCTAACTCTCCAACTTTAATGAATGCAGGAAGGCCTCTTGGTCAGCTTTCTGCTTGTTTTGTGCTGCCTGTTGAAGATTCAATGGAGGGTATATTTGACTCTATAAAGAATGCAGCACTTATTCATAAATCAGGTGGTGGAACTGGGTTTAGCTTCTCAAGATTAAGACCAAGCGGTTCGAGTGTAAAATCAACAGGAGGAGTTGCTTCAGGTCCTGTTAGTTTTATGAAGGTGTTTGATGCAGCAACAGAGGCAGTAAAGCAGGGGGGAACCAGAAGGGGTGCTAATATGGGTATCCTCCGTATTGACCATCCTGATATTTTAGAGTTTATAAAGTGTAAAGAAGATAACAATGCGATTAATAATTTTAATATAAGTGTTGCAGTTACTGAAAAATTTATGGAGGCTGTGATAAAGGGAGAAGATTATGATTTGATAGACCCTAATACCAAGAAGGTGAAGGGTAGATTAAATGCAAGAGAGGTTTTTGATTTAATTGTTAAGATGGCGTGGAAAAATGGAGAACCTGGTATAGTTTTTATAGATAGGATGAACAAGTTTAACCCTACACCTAATTTAGGAGAAATAGAGAGTACTAATCCTTGTTTGCATAAAGACACCTTGATATCCACAAAGGAAGGTTTAAAAAAAATATCTGAATTGTATAGTGAGTATGGGGACAAAGAGGTTGAAATATTAACAGATAACAGGGTATTAAATGAAGGAATTGGAATTACTGTAAGGAGTGCAAAAATAATAAAAACGGGAATTAGAAAAACATTAAGGATAGAGTTAAGCAATGGACAATATCTTATGTTAACACCAGAACATAAGGTTATGACTATAGATGGATGGAAGATGGCTAAAGATTTATCTGTAGAAGATGAAGTTTTGGTACAAAGTGGAGATGGTGTGCTTGTAAAAGAAGACAGTATTGGAAGTGAACTTGGATTTTTATTAGGATATATATTAGGAGATGGTTGGCTTACTTTTGATGGAAAGGTTTTAGGTGCTGTGTTTGCAGAAAGTGAAAAATATATAATGGATAAAATACAGGAGATTTCGCAGAAATATAATGGTGGAAAAGGAATAGTAAATTGGAGAGAAAATGGTACTTGGCAAATATTATTTAAAAGAAAGGAATTTGTTGAAAAGATAAAGGAACTTGGAATAGAAGGGAAAAAGGCACCTTTTAAGAGGGTTCCAAAGTCTATATTTACAGCCTCTAAGGAGACAATTGCAGCTTTTTTAGATGGTATTTTTAGTGCAGATGGTACTGTAAATTATATAGATGAAGACTATCGAGATGTTAGATTGTCTTCTGCTTCTAAGGATTTACTACTTGATGTTCAATTAATTCTTTTAAATTTAGGAATAACAAGTAAGGTTTATAATAGAACAAAGAAAAATCAAGCACAATTTAAATATAGAAATAAAAATGGTGAAGAGAAGACTTATACAAGTAATAACTTTTATGAGTTAGTTATAAATGGAAATGATATTATTAAATTTAAAGATGTAATAGGTGGCTTTACACATATAGAAAAAAATCAAAAATTAAATGAGATTTGTAGAGAATCGCATAAGAATATATATTATAAGTTTAAAGTTAAAGAGATAAAAGAATGGGAAGAGTGTGAGGTTTATGATGTTATAGAGCCAGTTACAAATTCACTTATAGCAAATGGAATAGTAGTACACAACTGCGGTGAGCAGCCGCTACTTCCCTTTGAGAGCTGTAATTTAGGCTCAATAAACCTTGCAAATATGGTTAAGTGGAATGGAAAAGGGTATGAAGTAGATTATGAACTTTTAGAGGAGACGGTATTTAATGCAGTTCACTTTTTAGATAATGTAATTGATGTTAATGTATATCCTTTGAAGGAAATAGAAGCTATGACAAAAAGAACAAGAAAAATAGGCCTTGGTGTGATGGGATTTTCTGATATGCTAATAAAACTTAATGTACCTTATAATTCAGAAAAGGCAGTTAATATAGCAGAAGAAGTAATGAAATTTATAAACGATAAATCAAAGGAAGCAAGTAGAAGGCTTGCAAAACTTAGGGGAGAGTTCCCAGAGTTTAAAAATAGTGTATACAAAGATGGAGAACCATTAAGAAATGCTACAACGACTACAATAGCACCAACAGGTACAATAAGTATAATAGCAGGGGTGTCATCAGGTATAGAACCACTATTTGCATTAGCCTTTTGGAGAAATGTAATGGATAATGAAAGACTTGTTGAAATGAACTATCTGCTTGAAAATGTATTAAGGCAGAAGGGCCTTTATACAAAGGACCTTATAGATAAAATAGCCGATAGAGGAACGTTAGAAGGGATTAAGGAAGTACCAGAGGATTTAAAGAAGATATTTGTAACAGCTCACGAAATAGAACCAATATGGCACATAAAGATGCAGGCAGCCTTTCAAAAGTATACTGATAACGCTGTATCCAAAACAGTAAACTTTAAAAATTCTGCTACAGTAGATGATGTAAAGACTGTATATCTTCTTGCCTATAGGCTTGGCTGTAAGGGTGTTACGATTTATAGAGATGGAAGTAGAGAAGGTCAGGTTATAAACATAGGAAAAGACAAGGAAGCTAAAGTTGATGAGCATATTCCAAGAGAGCGTCCAGAAATAACTATGGGTATAACCGAAAAGGTTAGGGTAGGATGTGGAAATCTTTATATTACAGTTAACTATGATGATAATGGAATATGTGAGGTATTCACAAATGTAGGTAAAGCTGGTGGATGTCCATCACAATCCGAAGCTACGGCAAGGCTTGTGTCAATAGCCTTAAGAAGTGGTATGGATGTAAAGGAAATTATAGAACAGTTAAAGGGAATAAGGTGTCATTCAACTTTAAGACAAAGAGCAAACAATAAGGATATAAAAGTTTTATCCTGTCCTGATGCTATAGCAAGAACAATAGAAACATTAATAGATATAAAAAAGGTTGGAGGCTTTAGGGATTTAAATATTAAACCTGCTGATGAAATTGAGGACTTGATTGCAAATTCAAGTAAGAAATCAAAAATTAAATGCCCAGAGTGTGGAAATGAAATAACTCATCAGGATGGATGTGTAATATGTCCAAGTTGTGGATATTCTAAATGTAGTTAGGGTGTAGAACTTTCTACACCCTAAACTTATTTACAGAGGTATTTAGATTTCCAGATAGATGAATTAGATTATCTGCCTGAAGTTTAATATTTTTTATTTCCTCAATCTGATTTAAAACGTGTAGTGAAGATGCTTCAGCCGTCTCTAAAAACTGGTCTGATACAGCTAAAGTATTCTTTATACTATTTTCAAGGCTACTGCTTTTAGTTGTAATTTCATTTATTGTATCATACATATTATTTAATGAATATAGCATTTTCTCAACAGTACCATTTAAATATTCGAAGGAGTTTTCTGTTGTTTTTACTGCATCGCTTTGATTAAATATATTTTCTTTTATAGTTTTTGTATATTCAATAGTAGAATTAGTTAGTTTGTGTATATCCTCAATAATTTTTCTAATATTGTTTGTAGATAGATTAGTTTCTTCTGAAAGCTTTCTTATTTCATTTGCAACAACAGAGAAGCTTCTTCCAGCATCTCCAGCACGTGCGGCTTCAATAGATGCATTAAGTGCAAGAAGGTTGGTTTGGGAGGATATTTGATTAATTACAGTAATAACAGAGTTTATATTTTTTATATGCTCAACAAGTAGGCCTATTTGGTTTTCAATATCCTGCATTGATTTTATAGTTTCATTATTCTTTTCCTTTAGGTTGTTAATTGACTGTAATGCAACTTTATTTGAGTTTTCTATGTTATGGCTTTCCTCTATAAGTTCACATCTTTTTACATTTAATATTTTAGCATCTTCTACAAAGGCCTTTGCTAATTCAATTGAACTTGTAATTTCCTTCTTTTGGTTTTCTGTTCCTATTGATATTTCCCTCATAGCAATTTCAACAATATCAGAACCTTGTAGTAGTGATACTGCATCATTATTTAGATTTTGGGACGAATTGACTAATATATCTGAAGCAGACTGTATTTGTTCTATAAGTTGTTTCATATTTAAAAGCATTTTATTTAAATATCCTGCAAGTTCACCAAATTCATCCTTTGAATCAATAACAACATCAACGGTTAAATCTCCTTGTCCTATTGTATCCATATATTTTGAAAGTTTCTTAAGCTTTTTATTTATGTTATTTGAGAAAATATAACCAATAATAATTGATACCACAATAAATATTATAAATACACCAGCCATTATATAAAACATAAACAACGATTTAGAGTATATATCTTTTTTGCTTATTTGAGTAATTACCTTCCAATTAGATTTAAAGTTATTTTGGTAAAATATAAAGCTTTTGTTATTATTGAATTCAGCTTGTTTTAAGCTTTTTTTACCTGATAGTATTTCCTTGGTAATATTTTTATCCTTTATATATTCATTAATATCTTTATTTATATATTGAGCCTGTCTTGTTGTAATTATTTTTCCATTTGAATCAAGAAGGAATACTTGTCCACTATTTTCTGTTATAAAGCCCTCAAAGGATTTTAAAAAGTCTGTTAAGGATATTGTAAACCCAACTATACCAGCAATATTGTTTTCATTATCATATATTGTTTTTGTAAGTACTATAGAAGTTTTATTATTTCCCTTTTCCTTTATAGTATTGCTCCAGTAGGGATTATTGAAGTTGTTTATTGTTTTGCTATAAATATCCGAAGTATGAGAAACATCTATGTTTAAACTGTTATTAGGGAAAAAATAAATATGTCCATCCTTGTTAGAAATAAAAACGTTTTTTATGTTTATGTTGGAAGACATAACCTTCTTAAATTCATCATTAAGCACAGCTTGGTTTAAGTCATATAAATGTGTCTTTATGGTATTGTTTTCAGCAAAAAGAGTAAGTAGACCCTCAAAGGATGATAGCTTTTCATTGATTAAATTGTTTAACCTTTCAGAGGTTTGTTCAATGGCACTTGTATAATTTTTTTCAATAGTTTTAATTAAGAAAGAGCTTGATATTAGACCAGATATAAGTACTGGTAGAAGAGATATTAGTAGCATTATAGATATGATTTGATTTTTTACTGTTTTTAGGTTTAACTTTTTTAGTTTGGATCTTTTAAAATTGATATTTTTTAGATTGGAATCAAATTGTTTAAACTTAAATTTCTTAAGCTTAAACGTTGGTAATTTAATATTAACTTTTTTTAGAAATTCAAAATTCATATGCTTACCCCCTATGTTTGTCTAATTAAAATATAAAAACTTTGATATATAAAAACAAGAATATTAAATTAGTTTTAACATAATTAACATAGATTTAACATTGTTACAATTAACAAGAATTTAACCTATACAAAAATGCCTATTTACATAGCACATTTAAAATTTAATTAACAATATAAAAGGGTGATACTATGGATAAATGTAATGAGCTTAAAAAAATACTTGATGAAAGAAATATAAGAACTTTTTTTCAACCTATTGTGGATGTGAAAAATGTTAAGATTGTAGGATATGAGGCTTTATCTCGTGGACCTGTTGGAAGTATACTTGAAAGACCAGATGTGTTATTTGATACAGCAAAGGACTGTGGTCTTCTATGGGAAACAGAATACCTTTGCAGGACATTGGCAATAGAGAGGGCAAAAAAGAATAATATAAGTGAGTATTTATTTTTAAATGTAGACCCGCAGATAATAAAGGATGCTAAATTTAGGGATGGGTTTACGACGGAATTTTTAAAGTTATATAATTTATCACCTGAAAAGATAATATTTGAGATAACAGAAAAAACAGCAGTTGAAGATTATAAGGCCTTCAGAGAGGTTTTGCAGCATTATATAAATCAAGGCTATAAAATTGCAATCGATGATACAGGAGCTGGATATTCTGGTTTTAGGCTTATAACGGAGACAAAACCACAATTTATTAAGCTTGATATGGGGCTTATAAGGGACATTGATAAGGATAGTTTTAAACAAGCATTATGTAAAAACTTACTTTCACTTAGCAGAATAACTAATATGAAACTTATAGCAGAGGGTGTTGAGACTATAAATGAGTTGAGTTTTTTAGTTGAAATAGGTGTGGAATTTGTACAGGGGTATTTTTTAGCAAGGCCAAGTGAAAATATAGTTGGTTTAAGTGAAGAAATAAAACAACAAATACTATTTTTACAAAAAGAAAAGAGCAAAAAATTAACCTATAATGCAAAGACGTGCCCTATTGGAAAGATTGTTAGGTTTGATACGCCAATAGAAGAAACTACTAAATGCAAAAATGTTAAGGATTATTTTAATAAAAATTTAGCTCAAGGTGTAGTGGTAGTTAAGGATAACTACCCAATAGGTCTTGTTATGAAAAGTGAGCTTAATTTTGCATTGTCCAAGCCCTTTGGAAATGAGATATATTTAAATAGACCAATAGGAATAATTATGAACAAATCTCCACTTGTTGTAGATTATAACCTTCCTATTTCTGAAGTAGCAGAACTTGCAATGTCAAGAAAGGAAGAAAACCTTTATGATTATGTAGTTGTAATTAAAGATAATAAATACTATGGAATAGTTACAGTAAAAAAGCTTTTAGAGTATGCTATGGAACTTGAACTAAACTATGCAAGACATTTAAATCCACTTACAGGACTTCCAGGCAACTTAATAATAGAAGAGAAGTTAAATAGTTTAATAGAAAATAAAAATATGGCATCTATATTATATATAGATTTAGACAATTTTAAACCCTTTAATGACCTTTATGGATTTGAAAATGGTGATAGAGTAATTAGAATGTTGGCAGATATTTTAATAGAAGCTTCCAAAGAATATAACGGATGCTTTGTTGGGCATATTGGTGGAGATGATTTTGTAGTTATATTAGATGAATTAGGAGTAAATATTGAAGGATTATGTAGACAAATTATAAGGGAGTTTGATAGAAGAATTAGGTCCTTCTACACCATAAAGGATTTAAATAATGGTTATGTAATATCGGTTAATAGAGAGGGAAAAGAAGTTGAATTTCCTTTAGTATCTGTTTCTATTGCGTGTTTGGATGGCGAATTAAAAGGATATGATTCGGTTAAGGAGATAGGAGAACACCTATCTTCCATAAAAAAACAATGCAAACAGATTAAAGGGAGCTGTTTTATTGTTTCTTAGTGTATATAAAAAAATAAATAACAAAAAATAAAATTAGATGCTTAACCTAAATTTAACACAAATGTGCAGGAACTTAACAATTGAAAATTATAAAATGTAATTGTAATTTGAAAGAATTAAAATGAAAGGGGAAAAATTATGAAGGCTAAAAGGTTTTTAACTTTAGCATTGACAGCAGTTCTTTCTTTATCAATGGTATCTTGTGCAGGACAAAAGAGCAAATCACTTAGTGGAACAATTAAGATTGATGGTTCAAGTACAGTATATCCAATAACTCAAGCAGTAGCAGAAGAGTTTAAGAAAGAAAATCAAGGAGTTGAAATAACAGTAGGTGTATCAGGAACAGGTGGAGGATTTAAAAAGTTTGTAGTAGGTGAAACAGATATAAACGATGCATCAAGAAAGGTTAAGCAAGAGGAGCTTGATAAAGCTAAGGAAAATGGAATAGAAATGACAGAAATACAAATTGCATTTGACGGTATAGCAGTTGTTGTAAACAAACAAAATGATTGGGCAAAGGATATGACAGCAGAAGAGTTAAAGATGATATGGGATAAGGATTCAAAGGTTCAATACTGGAGTGATGTAAGACCTGAATGGCCAAAGGAAAAGATAAAGTTATATGGCCCAGGAACAGATTCAGGAACATTTGAATACTTTACAGAAGCAATAAATGGAAAAGCAAAGCAAATAAGAGCAGACTATACAGCAAGTGAAGATGATAACGTTCTTGTTCAAGGTGTTGCTGGAGATAAGTATGCTATGGGATTCTTTGGACTTGCATACTATGAAGAAAATATGGATAAGTTAAATATCGTTAAGATAAATGGTGTTGAGCCAACAATTGAAACTGTAAAGAATGGAACATATAAACCACTTTCAAGACCACTATTTATGTATGTTTCTAATAAGGCTTTAGAAAGACCAGAAGTTAAGGAGTTTGTTAAGTTCTATCTAACAAAGGGTAAGGATTTAGTTAAGGAAGTTGGATATATTCCAATGGAGGATTCAAAATATCAAGAAGAACTAAACAAGATTAAGTAATTTGGGCACCCCTTGGGGTGCCTTATGGCCTGTAAAGAAGGGGGAGATGTTGTGAGAAGGATAGAATTTGAAGGAAAAGAAAGAATGAATAGGCTTGAAAAGGCTGTTAAGATAATATTAACTACGCTTGGACTTATATCTATATTTACTACAATTGGAATTATTTTTTCACTTTTTGAAGAAACCTTTATGTTTTTTAAAGAAGTATCTATAGTAGAGTTTTTAACAGGCACAAAATGGACACCACTTATAGAACCAACTCACTTTGGAGTACTACCACTGGTTGCAGGTACAATGCTTATAGTTGTAATTGCAGGTTTAATATCTATTCCATTAGGACTTGGTAGTGCAATATACTTAAGTGAGTATGCTCCAAAAAAGGTAAGAAAGTTTTTAAAGCCAATACTTGAGGTTTTAGCAGGCGTTCCTTCAATTGTCTATGGATATTTTGCATTAACTGCTATAACACCTCTAATTAGAAATATATTTCCTGAAACAAGTGTATATAATGCCCTAAGTGCAGGTATTGCTGTTGGTATAATGACAATACCTCTTGTATCTTCTATGAGTGAAGATGCAATGATGGCAGTGCCAGACTCTTTAAGAAATGGTGCCTATGCCCTTGGAGCTACAAAACTTGAGGTTACAAAGGATGTTGTTATTCCAACTGCTATGTCAAGTATAGTTGCGTCCTTTATACTTGCTATATCAAGAGCCGTTGGAGAAACAATGATTGTTGCAATGGCAGCAGGTTCAACACCTAAACTTACAATAAATCCTTTAGAGAGCATTCAGACTATGACAGGATATATAGTTCAAATAAGTATGGGTGATGTACCTTATGGTTCACTTGCCTATAAGACATTGTTTGCAGTAGGAACACTTCTTTTCCTTATAACATTTATATTAAATGTAATTTCAAGACATTTTGTTAGAAAATATAGGAGGGCTTATTAATGAATAATGAGGAGTTAAAAAGGCTCAAAAAAAGAAAAATGTTAAATAGCGTAATGCACGGCATATTTTTAGCCTGCACATTGTTTGGAGTTATAGTACTTGCAGTATTAATGATAGATATATTAAGAAAAGGTCTTCCTTGGTTAAGTTTTGACTTTTTAAAGAATTTCCCTTCAAGATTTCCAAAAAAATCAGGTATATACCCAGCGTTATTAGGAAGTCTTTGGGTAATTCTTTTAACTGCAATAATAGCATTTCCTATAGGGGTTGGTACTGCTATATATCTTGAAGAATATGCTGAAGATAATAGATTTACAGAGTTTATAAAACTTAATATTGCAAACTTAGCAGGTGTGCCTTCAATTATATATGGTATGTTAGGTCTTGCAGTATTTGTAAGGTTATTTAGTATGGGAAGAACTATACTTGCGGCATCATTTACAATGGCGATTTTGATTTTGCCAATAATTATAATAGCATCACAAGAGGCCATAAAAAGTGTACCATCATCCTTAAAGCAGGCATCCTATGCACTTGGTACAACAAAGTGGCAAACTGTAACAGGAGTAATAATTCCTTATGCACTACCTGGAATACTTACAGGCTCAATACTTGCTATATCAAGAGCCCTTGGTGAAGCAGCACCACTTATTGTTGTAGGTGCCCTTGCCTATGTATCCTTTATACCAAAGGGACCCTTTGATCAATTTACAGTGCTTCCAATACAGATATTTAACTGGGCAGGTATGCCTAAAAAAGAATTCCAAGATGTTGCAGCAGCAGGAATTATAGTGCTTCTTGTAATATTGCTTGGAGTAAACTCTGTTGCAATCATTTTAAGAAATAAATATCAAATTAGAATGAAGGACTAAGGGGGCAAAGAAATGGAACCAATATTAAGTATAAGAAACTTAAACTTTTATTATGGTGAACACAAGGCCTTAAAGGATGTAAATATGGATATCTATAAGAACAATGTTACAGCCTTTATAGGGCCATCTGGATGTGGTAAATCAACTTTTTTAAGAACTTTAAACAGAATGAATGATTTTATTGAGAACGTTAAAGTAGAAGGAAACATAATATATGAAGGAAAGGATATTTATTCAAAGGAGATGGAGCCTGTAGAGTTGAGAAGAAGAATAGGAATGGTATTTCAAAAGCCAAATCCATTCCCAAAGACTATATATGAAAACATCGTATATGGCTTAAGAAAAAATGGAGTTAATAAAAAGGAAGTACTAGATGAGGTAGTTGAAAAGACTCTAAAGGCAGTTGCATTATATGATGAAGTAAAGGATAAGATTCACAAATCAGCCCTTGAGCTTTCAGGAGGACAACAGCAAAGACTTTGTATAGCAAGAGCTATTGCAATGCAGCCAGATGTTGTATTAATGGATGAACCAACTTCAGCCCTTGACCCAATTTCAACTATGAAGATAGAAGAATTGGTACTTGAACTTAAAAAAGATTATACTATAATAATAGTAACACACTCTATGCAACAGGCAGCAAGAATATCAGATTATACTGCGTTTTTCTTAAACGGGGAAGTTGTAGAATATGATGAAACTAGCAAAATATTCTCAAATCCAAGGGATAAAAGAACAGAGGATTACATTACAGGAAGATTTGGTTAAAAGGAGAGGTTAATATGAGAGAACATCTTGATCAACAACTAACAAGATTAAACCACGACTTAATTAAAATGGGTGCAATGGTTGAAGCAATAATAGACAAAGCTGTAACTTCATTAAAGAATCAGGATTTAGAGCTAGCAAAGAGTATATATACAGACGATGATGCTATAGATGAAATGGAGCTTAAAATAGAAAAGGATTGTTTAAATTTAATTGCACTGCAGCAGCCTATGGCAAAGGATTTAAGAAGGATTGCATCTGCATTAAAAATAATAACTGATTTAGAAAGAATAGGAGACCATGCAGTTAATATAGCAAAAATAACTTTGGATATTGGGAATGAACCCTTAATGAAGCCTTTAATAGATATACCTAAAATGGCAGAGATTGCTCAAAATATGATAAAGTTAAGCCTTGATGCCTTTGTTAATCAAGATATAGAACTTGCTAAAAAAGCAGCAGAAATGGATGAGCAGGTTGATGACCTATACGATACTGTAATAAATGAAGTATTTAATTATATACAAAAGGATAGTAAATTCTTAAACCAAGGAATAAAGCTATTGTTTGTAGGAAGATATCTTGAGAGAGTTGCAGATCATACTACAAATATATGTGAGAGAATTGTTTATATGGTAACAGGAGAAAGAGTAGAAATAAATTAAGGTAGCATTTGCTACCTTAATTTTTTTATGTCAGAGAAGGGATAGATTCTAAGTACAGCGTGTCCTTTAAGATTTTTTATAGGAATTGGTCCTATATAACGACTGTCTTCACTAACTTCTCTATTATCACCTAAAACAAATACACAGTCTTCTGGAACTTTAATTTTTAAATCAACATCCGTATAGGTACCTGGCTCTAAATAATCCTCTTGAAGTTTGTCACCATTAATATATACATTCCCATCCTTTATTTCAACAGTTTCATTTGGAAGTCCAATAATTCTTTTAATATAAATTCCTCTTCCTTTACTGCCGGGGTCTAATATAACGATTTCTCCTCTATGAATTTTTTTGCTATACATACTTATTTTTTCAACAATAACTCTATCATTATTATGTAGTGTAGGAACCATTGATATACCTGAAACCTGTATAATATCAAATATAAAGGCTTTTATAGTAAAGGCAAGAACAGCTGCGATTACTAAAGAATATATCCACTCCTTAATTTCATTTTTAATGTTTTCCTTCAATTTTAGCACCTCCTAAATGTAACTAATAATATTATACACATTTTTCATAAAATTTGTAACTAAAAAATACAATATAAATAAAAGATTAATAAAATGTATAAAAAACCAATTAAAGTATAAAATAATAAAAGATGTATTTTCGAAAAATTTGAAAAATTAAAGAAGGATTTTTAAAAAATCTATAGAAATAATAAAATAAGGCATAAAAACTGCCAAAGGGGGAATTGATATGAAGGAGTACAAAGCCGAAAATGTCCGAAACATCGGGATTATAGGTCATGGAGGTACAGGTAAAACATCTCTTGCAGAGGCAATTCTATTTAACACAAAGGAATCAGACAGGTTAGGTAGAACAGATGATGGTACCTCTATATTAGACTATGATCCCGAGGAAAAGAAGAGAAAGATTTCAATATCATCAGCAGTAGCAAATTGTGTTTGGAATGGACACAAGATTTATTTAGTAGATACTCCAGGATATTTTGATTTTGTAGGAGAGGTTATTCAGGGGCTAAAGGGTGTTGACGCAGCTTTAATAAGTGTTTGTGGTGTTTCAGGCCTTCAAGTAGGAACTGAAAAATCATGGGATTATGTTAATAGGTATAAAATTCCAAGAGCATTTTTTATAAATAAATTAGATAGAGAAAATTCAAGTTACGATAAAACATTGCAAAGTCTAAAGGATAGATTTGGACTTGCAGTTGTTCCTATAGAAATTCCAATAGGAAGAGAAAGTGAGTTTAAAGGAGTTGTAAATATTATTAATAAAAGAGCAAAGGTATATGATTCAAAGTTAAAATCAATGGTTGATGTAGAAGTAGCAAGTGAACTTGTTCCAACCATTGATGAATATAGAAGTGCACTTATGGAGGCTGTAGCAGAAACAGATGAAGAATTATTAGATAAATACTTAAGTGATGGAGAACTTTCAGAAGAAGAAATAATAATGGGTCTTAAGAAGGGTATATTATCCTGTGAAATAGCTCCAGTATTCTGTGGTTCAGCTGCAAATAACATAGGTATTCATACACTTCTTGATAATATAATAAGTTATTTCCCATCACCAGTTGAGAGAACCTATGAAGGAATTAATCCAAAGACAGGAGATATAGAAAAGAGAAGTTCAAGTATAGATGAGGCCTTTTCTGCTGTTGTATTTAAGACAATTGCAGACCCATTTGTAGGAAGATTGTCATTATTTAGAGTTTTATCTGGAAGTATTTCAGCAGACTCTTCAATATATAACTCAACTCAAGATAAGGTAGAAAAAGTAGGAACACTTTATCTTTTGAAGGGTAAGAATCAAATTTCAGTAGATAGACTATATGCAGGAGAAATAGGAGCAGTATCAAAATTGCAATATACATTAACAGGAGATACTCTATGTGATGTTTCAAAACCAATTGTTTATGGTAAGATAGAATTCCCAGAACCTTGTTTATCAATGACAGTTAAGCCAAAATCTAAGGGAGATGAAGATAAAATTTCAAATGGTCTTCATAAATTGCTTGAGGAAGACCCAACCTTTAAGATTACAAGAGATGTTGAAAACGCAGAAACTATTATTTCAGGGCTTGGTGAAATTCATATTGAAATAATTGCAAATAAACTTAAAAATAAATATGGAGTAGATGTTGTATTAGAAACCCCAAAGGTTCCATATAGAGAAACAATTAGAAAAACATCTGATGTACAAGGAAAGTATAAAAAGCAAAGTGGTGGTCATGGTCAATACGGTGATGTTTGGATAAAGTTTGAACCACAAAATGAAACTGAAGATTTAATATTTGTAGATCAAATTGTGGGTGGTGTTGTTCCAAGACAATACATACCAGCAGTAGAAAAGGGTTTAAGAGAAGCTATGAAGCATGGCGTTCTTGCTGGATATCCTGTTATAGGAATAAAGGCAACATTACATGATGGTTCATACCATCCAGTTGACTCATCAGAAATGGCATTTAAAACAGCTGCATCATTGGCGTATAAAAAAGGAATGAAGGAAGCAGACCCAGTTTTATTAGAACCAATAATGCACGTTGAAATTACTGTTCCAGATGAATATATGGGAGATGTTATGGGAGATATAAATAAGAGACGTGGAAGAGTTTTAGGAATGGAACAAAAGAATGGTCTTGAGATGGTAACAGCAGAAGTTCCACTTGCAGAAATGTTTAAGTATGCAACAGAATTAAGGTCAATGACTCAAGCAAGAGGAAGCTTTACAATGAGATTTGAACGTTATGAAGAGGTTCCTCCTGTAATTAGTCAAAAAATCATTGAAAATGCTCAGAAACTTAAGGAAATGGAAGAAGAATAAGCCGTTTGGCTTATTCTTTTTTTAATTTCATTAACATTAATTAGCTTCTAATTTAAAAAAATACAATATGTGATGATTTTTTTTATAAAAGTAAATTTTATATTTTTTATTTCTTATAAATACCTTTATAAAAAAAACGTAAAGGGTAAAACTAAATATTGAGGAGGGGAGATAATGTCAGATTATAGAATAAATTTTGGCAGCATTATAGATCAATTAGATCAGAGGAAGTTGTTAGACGTAATTGATATAGTTGGTAAAAATGATGAGCTTGTTATAACAATAGATGCAAAAGATGCAACTCAAACTGAAAATATTAATAGGGTTTTAGAAAACAATGGATTTGATGTTACTGTAAAGGGTGGTCACGACGATAATAAATACAATATTATTGCAAGGAGGCGTTAGTATGAAGGATGAATACAATCTTCACTTATATGGAGAAATGGTTCCCTCTGAATTTGCATGGATGACTCCAGAGGAACAGAGAAAAAGGGTAGAGGAAGTTGAACAAAAATTAAAGTCAAAGGATAATAAAAATAAAAAATAGGTGGTTTATCCACCTATTTAACAAAAAAATGAGAAATAAATATATAATTTTAAATATTAAATTATAATTGATATAATTTAAATTAAATTGGCAATAATTGAATTTGATGAGTAATTTTGAAGTATTATAATTATAGGTGAAAGGTCAAAGAAAGTCAAAGTCAAAAGAGGTGGTGTAATGGCAAGACTGTCTGATATTATAGAAGATTTTATTAAACAAATGCTTGAGACAAGTGAACAGAATGTATTAGAAATACAGAGAAATGAACTGGCAAATATATTTAATTGTGCACCATCACAAATAAATTATGTATTAACAACAAGGTTTACCATAGATAAGGGTTATTATATAGAAAGTAGACGCGGTGGTGGAGGATGTATAAGAATAACAAGAGTTGAACTTGATAAAAATCAATATATAAAAAGAGCAATAAAAGAAAATATAATGGATAGTCTGACTCAAAATGAAGCAGAAACTTATATAGAATTTTTTAAAGATAGGGGATTTTTAAGTGAAAAAGAGGCAGCAATTATAAAGGCTGCAATAAGCGATAGAAGCATTCCTCTTGATGGTGAGACAAAAAACAGAGTACGTGCACATATATTAAAGAATATTTTAGTAACAATGGTAGAATAGGGGGTATGAATATGTTATGTCAAAGATGTAACCAAAAAGAAGCAAATGTTCATATAACTAAGATAATAAATGGAGTGAAGACAGAACTTCATCTTTGTGATGAATGTGCAAAGCAGAGTGAAGATATAAGTATGAACTTTGCATTTAACTTTGGTATGCCTATGTCATTCCAAAATATTTTAGATGGGTTTGTTGAAATGTTAGGATCTTCCTCTAAAGCTTATGAAGAAGAAGTTTGTCCTGTATGCAAGATGTCCTTTAATGATTTTAGAAATAAAGGAAGAATGGGTTGCAGTAGATGCTATTCAACCTTTGCACAGAAGATAACTCCTATTATAAAAAGAATACACGGCAATATAGAGCATACAGGAAAGGTTCCAGCAAGAACAGGTGGAGATTTAAAGTTAAAGAGGGACATTGAGAGATTAAAGGAAGAACTTAAAATAGCAATAAATAAAGAAGAGTATGAAAGGGCTGCAAAATTAAGAGATGAAATAAGAAATCTTGAATCAAAATTAGGCAATCAAAGGGGTGAATGATATGGCTTGGTTCTTTTCAAAATCATCAGATGAGGGGATTGTTTTAACAAGTAGAATAAGACTTGCACGTAATATAGATAATATACCTTTTCCACATCTTTTAGATAAGGAGAATGCCAAAAGGGTAGTTGATGAGGTTAAATCTTCAATTTTAGAAAGCAATTCTGCAATATCAAACGATTTTGAAGTAATTAACTTAAGTGACATCTCACTAAATGAAAAGATGTCAATGGTTGAAAAACATTTAATAAGTAAAGATTTAATAAATAGAAGTGATATTTCATCTGTTTTGATTAATAAAGATAAAAATGTGTCAATAATGATAAATGAAGAAGATCATATAAGGCTTCAAGTAATTTATCCTGGATTTAAACTTAAGGAAGCCTATGAACTTGCAAGTAGAATAGATGATTTAATTGAACAGAGAGTTAACTATGCCTACGATACAAAGCTTGGATATTTAACAAGCTGTCCAACTAATGTTGGAACTGGTCTTAGAGCATCAGTTATGCTACACCTACCCGCCCTTACAATTACAAAAAACATAAATAATATTATAAATACAATAAACCAAGTAGGTTTAACAATAAGAGGGCTTTATGGAGAAGGTAGCAATGCACTTGGAAATGTATATCAAATTTCTAATCAAATAACTTTAGGACTTTCAGAGGATGAAATTATAAATAATCTTATAGCTGTAACTAAAAAGATTGTAGAAAAGGAAAAGAAGGCAAGGGAGATGCTACTTGAAAAACAATCTGTTGAGCTTGAGGATGAACTTTATAGAGCTCTTGGAATATTAAAATATGCAAGAAGCATATCAACACAAGAGAGCTTAGAGCTTATATCTAAAGTTAGAATGGGAGTAGAAATGGGAATAATAAGGGATATACAAGTAGATAAATTAAATGAGCTGTTTGTAAGCGTACAGCCAGCAACATTACAACTTTTAGAAAAAAGAGAACTAAATCCAAAGGATAGGGATATAGTTAGAGCAAGGCTAATAAGAGAAAAACTTAATTAAGGAGGTGTATAATATGTTTGGTGGATTTACAGAAAGAAGCCAAAAAGTATTAAATTTGGCTGCAGAAGAGGCCCAAAGGCTTGGACATAATTTCATTGGAACAGAGCATATTCTTCTTGGAATTGTTAGAGAAGGCGGATATGCTTCAAAGGTTTTAGCTGAGTATGGAATAGATGCAAACAAGCTAAGACAAGAAATAATAAATATAGAAGGAGTAGGTGAAGTTGACTTTTTCCTAAAGCAACTTGAACTTACTCCAAGGACAAAAAGATTAATTGAAGTTGCAAAGGGAGAAGCCAGTTCGTTAAATCATAACTTTATTGCACCTGAACATCTTCTTCTTGGAATAATAAGAGAAGGAGAAGGGGTTGCAGTTACATTACTTGAAAAGATGGGAATTGATTTTAATAAGGTTAGAAATGATTTGATTCAAAATATGTCCCAAAACAATGAGGTTCAAACTAAAGCAAGACAAGACAAAAAAACAAAAGCTAATACTCCAAATCTTGACCAGTTTGGTCGTGATTTAACTGAACTTGCAAGGTCAGGCAAACTTGACCCTGTAATAGGAAGAGAAGAAGAGACTGAAAGGGTAATAGAAATACTATGTAGAAGAACTAAGAACAATCCTTGCCTTATAGGTGAACCAGGTGTTGGTAAAACAGCAATAGCAGAGGGATTGGCACAAAAGATAGTAGAGGGAAATGTACCAGAAATATTAAAGAATAAAAGGGTTGTAACCCTTGATCTATCAGGTATGATTGCAGGTTCAAAGTATAGAGGTGAGTTTGAAGAAAGATTAAAGAGGGTAATGGATGATATAAAAAAGGCAGGAAATGTAATATTGTTTGTGGATGAAGTTCATACAATTGTAGGTGCAGGTGCAGCAGAGGGTGCTATGGATGCCTCAAATATATTAAAACCAGCTCTTGCAAGGGGAGAATTACAGGTAATTGGTGCAACTACAATTGATGAATATAGAAAATATATAGAAAAGGATTCAGCTTTAGAGAGAAGATTCCAACCCGTTATGGTAGGCGAACCTTCTGTAGAGGAATCAATATTAATATTAAAGGGATTAAGGGATAAATATGAAGCACATCATAAGGTAAAGATAACTGATGAAGCAATAGAAGCAGCAGTTAACCTTTCACATAGATATATAACAGATAGATATTTACCAGATAAGGCAATAGACCTTATGGATGAAGCAGCTTCAAAGGTAAGATTGAAGACCTTAACAGCACCACCTGATATAAAGAGATTAGAAGAAGAAATTGAAAAGGTTAAAAAGGATAAAGATGAAGCTGTAAATATGCAGGAATATGAGAAGGCAGCAAAACTAAGAGATAAAGAGCAGGAGCTTGTTAATGAACTTAATAGATTAAAGGATAATTGGCAAAATAAGAAGGACAATGAAACTCTATCTGTTATAGCAGAGGATATTGCTAATGTTGTATCAAGATGGACTAATATACCAGTGAACAAATTAACTGAAACAGAATCAGAAAAACTTTTAAAACTTGAAGAAATTCTTCACAACAGGGTTGTAGGACAAGAAGAAGCAGTAAAATCAGTGGCACGTGCAGTAAGGCGTGCAAGAGTAGGACTTAAGGACCCAAAGCGACCAATTGGTTCCTTCATCTTCTTAGGTCCAACTGGTGTTGGTAAAACAGAGCTTACAAAGGCACTTTCAGAGGCAATGTTTGGTGACGAAAATGCAATGATTAGAATAGATATGTCAGAATATATGGAAAAGCACGCTGTATCAAGACTTATAGGTTCTCCTCCAGGATATGTTGGTTATGAGGAGGGTGGACAATTAACAGAAAAGGTTAGAAGACAACCTTATTCAGTTGTATTATTTGACGAAATAGAAAAGGCACATCCTGATGTATTTAATATACTTCTACAAATACTTGAGGATGGAAGATTAACCGATGGTAAAGGAAAAACTGTAGATTTCAAAAATACAATAGTCATAATGACATCAAATGTTGGGGCAAGTACGATAAAGAAACAGCAGAGCCTTGGTTTTGCAGCAAATACTGAAAAGGATAAGGAAAATTCCTATGAAAAGATGAAAGAAAACGTAATGGAGGATTTAAAGAGAACCTTTAGACCTGAGTTTTTAAATAGAATTGATGATATAATAGTATTCCATTCACTCGAAGAAAAGGATATTGAAAAGATAGTTGAACTTATGTTAAATAGTGTGATAAAGCGACTTAAGGATTTAGATATAGAAGTAGAGTATACAGAAGAAGCAAAGAAACATCTTGCAAAGGCAGGATTTGACCCTGTATATGGAGCAAGACCACTTAGACGTGCAATAACTAAGGCTGTTGAGGATAAGCTATCAGAGGAAATGCTAAAGGGTAACATCAAAAAGGGTGATAAAGTAAAAATGGATGTAAAGGATGGAGAAATTGTATTCGATAAATAAGGGGATTAAAAATTCCCCTTATTTTTTTATCTTACATATTTATTTTTTAAAAACTTAGTGTAAAATAATAAAATGGATATAAAAATTTTTAAAATTGTGGATGTGATATTATGCCAAAGATTAAAACTAAATTTATTTGTCAAGAATGTGGATATGAATCACCAAAATGGATGGGTAAATGTCCAGAATGTGGTGTATGGAATAGCTTGGTGGAAGAGGTAGAACAAAATATTGATAAGACATATATAGCTACGACAAATGTAATAATGCCTCTTACTGTAGATGAGATAGAGGTTACAGAGGAAGAAAGATTAAAGACGGGTTCAGATGAACTTGATAGAGTTTTAGGTGGAGGAATAGTTAGAGGTTCTTTGATTTTGGTAGGTGGAGACCCAGGTATTGGAAAATCAACCCTACTACTTCAAGTGTCCAAAAACTTATCATTAAATGGCTATAAAGTTTTTTATATATCAGGTGAGGAGTCAGAAAAACAAATTAAAATTAGAGCACAAAGGCTTAAAGTTAAAGGAAGCAATCTTTATATTGTTTCGGAAACAAACCTTGATATTTTAGAAAAGCATATACAAAATTTAAAACCAGATATAATAATAGTTGACTCTATACAAACAATGTTTAAAATGGAACTTCAATCTGCACCAGGAAGTGTAAGCCAAGTTAGAGAGTCTACATTAGCTTTTATGAGGATTGCAAAAAGTCTTTCTATACCAATTTTTATAGTTGGACACGTTACAAAGGAAGGGGCTATTGCAGGGCCAAGAGTTTTAGAACATATGGTTGATACTGTTTTATATTTTGAAGGAGAAAGACATCATACCTATAGGGTTATAAGAGCTGTAAAGAATAGATTTGGCTCTACTAATGAAATAGGAATATTTGAGATGAAGGGAGATGGATTAAAGGAGGTACTTAATCCATCAGAAGTTATGTTATCAGGAAGGCCTGAAGATGTGCCTGGTTCAGCTGTTGTTTGTAGTTTAGAGGGAACAAGGCCTGTTCTTGTTGAGATACAAGCCTTAACATCTGCAACTGCCTTTGGTATGCCAAGAAGGATGGCAACAGGGATAGATTACAATAGAGTTGTTCTTTTAATGGCAGTTTTAGAAAAAAGAGTTGGTATGCAGCTTCAAACCTTTGACGCCTATATAAATGTAGTTGGAGGTTTAAAATTAGATGAACCAGCTTGTGATTTGGGTATAGTTTGTGCGATTGCTTCAAGTTTTAGAAACATTCCTATTGATTCTAAGACGGTTGTAATTGGAGAGTTAGGTTTAACTGGTGAAGTTAGAGGAGTAAACTTTATAGAAAAGAGAATATTAGAAGCACAAAAGCTTGGTTTTGAAAGATGTATTATTCCATATGAGAATTTAAAGGCTATCGAGGATAAACTTGACATAAATGTAATTGGAGTTAAAAATATATATGAAGTATTAGAAGAGGTATTAGGGGGATAGTTAATATGAGATATAGAGAAACGGAACTTTTAAATGTTTTAAAGTTGATGGCACCGGGTACACCACTAAGGGATGGACTTGAAAATGTTTTAAAGGCAAAAACAGGTGGACTTATTGTTATAGGTGATCAAGAGGAAATTATGAAAATAGTAGATGGTGGTTTTTATATAAATAGTGAATATTCACCTTCGTACTTATATGAACTTGCAAAGATGGATGGTGCAATTATAATTAGTAGTGATTTAAAAAGAATTCTCTATGCCAATACTCAGCTAATACCAGATCCAACTATTCCAACAACAGAAACAGGAACAAGACACAGGACGGCAGATAGGGTTGCAAAGCAGACGGGAAATTTAGTTATTGCTATATCTCAAAGAAGAAATGTAATTACAGTATATAAAGGAAATTTTAAATATGTACTAAAGGATATAAGTATAATACTTACAAAGGCTAATCAAGCAATTCAAACTCTTGAAAGATATAAACAGGTTTTAGATGAAGCTATGTCAAATCTTTCTGCACTTGAATTTGAAGATTTGGTTACAGCCTACGATGTAACTGTGGCAATACAGCGAAATGAAATGGTAATGAGAATAGTATATGAAATTGAAAAGTATATATATGAACTTGGAAACGAAGGTAGACTTGTTTCAATGCAGCTTGATGACTTAGCAGATGGAGTAGAGGAGGAGGGTTTGCTTCTTATAAAGGATTATGCAGAACGTGATGTTGTAGATGTTCAAAAGGCAATAAGAAGTATTCCTTCTGATGACTTGATAGATATAAATGTTGTTAGCAAAGTTTTAGGATATGCACCAGATGCTATGTTTGAAACAATGATATCTCCAAGAGGATATAGGCTTCTAAACAAAATACCAAAATTACCTCAGGTTGTAATAGAAAATATGGTTAAGACCTTTGGACAGTTTAAGAATATTTTAAACGCAACAATTGAGGAACTGGATGCAGTAGAAGGTATAGGAGAGGCAAGAGCAAGAGCAATTAAGGAAGGGTTAAGAAAAATACAGGAACAAGTAATTTTAAACAGAAGAATATAGGGCTAAATATAGCCCTATTTTTTATAGCATTGAAAATTTTCCAAGGGTGGTTATGTTTTTATATTCCTTTAATAATACATCAAACAAGTTGATGTTTAATGCATCACAAAGAGCAGCAAGATAATATAGTTCTGTTCCAATTTCATCCTCAAGAACTTCGCGGCAGTTATCGCAAAGTTTCCCCTTAATTTGATAGGATAGAAGTTTTGAAGCTTCTTCTAAAGAGCAGTTGTCAGGCAGCTTTTGTTTCTCAGCGTCTATCTTAATACAACCACAATTTGTTGCTGACTTTGCAATAGCTCGATTAATACGAGATTGTGATTCATTAAGTTTTGTCATTATGTCAATTATACTTTTGTGCCTTATTAGTGATTCGGAAACGGCATTTTGAAAGTCATCGATTATTATGTCCTTCATATGCTTACACCCCTTTTCTTAATAATTAAACAGGAGGTACAAAGCTTACAATTTGGTGGGGTAAACTTTGCTTTAATAATATTATAAATATTCTTACTTTAATGTGTCAAATGTAATGCTTTAATGTATACAATATTTAACATATTAAAAAAGATAATAATATAATGAATTAAGGGGATTTCTAATTTTAAATAAAAGAGGGGTTGCTATGTTTAATATAGGTGATAAAATATATCATCCTAAGTTTGGAGCAGGAACTGTAGTTAATATTGAGGAAAGAGAGATATTAAAGGAGATAAAAAGATATTATATGATAAAATTTATCATAGATGAGATAGAGATCATGCTTCCTGTAGACGATAATAGTCATAGAAAGATAAGAAGGGTGATAGAAAAGGAAAAGCTTGAACAGTTGTTTAAAAAAATAAGTGAATCTCCAAGCAGTCTTCCTACAAAATGGATAGATAGATTAAAAATATATGAATCAATCTTTTCTAAAGGTAGTGCTTACGAGATTGCAGAGATTATAAGAGATATTAATTTTTTATCAAGTAAAAAACAGTTATCAAAAAGTGAAGAGAAGGTATTAGAGAATTTTATTTTATTTTTATCAAGTGAAATTTCTATTGTTCTTGATGTATCAATTGAAGAAGCAAAGCAAAAAATAATTAATAACTTATTGTCGTAAAATTAATAAAAATATAATAATATTATCTTTTACATTCATTGCTTTTTTTTTATAATTGTTGTATAGTAGATATTAAAATATGGAAAATATATGTAATAGGAGGTGTATAAATGCTAAATAAAATATTTAGATGGCTCTTGACGATATCAGGGTTAATATTAGGATATGTATTGACAGCAATTGTGATTAAAATTGACTATGTTAAGCATTATTTTAATATCAATCCAACATCACTTACAGGAATTATAGTTTATATTTTTGGAATTCTATTCGTAGGACTAATATTTTATATCATATCACCCTTTATTATTTCTTTAGTTTGGAAACTTGTTGAACTATTAGAATCGGGACTTCAAAAGGTTCCAACAAATGAAATAATAATTGGAGTTATTGGACTTATTATAGGGCTTTTAATTGCTAATCTTCTTATAGGTTCAGTTGCAAGCTTTTTACAGACTAATTCTGTTTTGTCAGCAATAGGTAGTGTACTATCTTTGATAGTTAATATTGTCTTTGGTACATTAGGTGTAAATGTAGCGATTAAGAAAAAGGATGAACTTTCAAATGTATTTACATTTATGAAGAAGTTTACTAAGGACAAAAAGCAGAAGATAGATATCAGACCAAGTCAACCTAAAATACTTGATACAAGTGTTATAATTGATGGAAGAATATTAGATATTTTAAAGACAGGATTTATTGAAGGTACAATAGTAATTCCTCAATTTGTTCTTGAAGAGTTAAGGCATATAGCGGATTCATCAGATAATCTGAAAAGGGCAAGAGGAAGAAGAGGTCTTGATATATTAAATGAAATACAAAAGGAACTTCCTGTAAATGTTGAAATATGTGATAAGGATTTCCCAAATGTAGCTGAGGTAGATAGTAAGCTTCTAAAACTTGCTGAAAGCTTGGGTGGTAAGGTTATAACAAATGATTTTAATTTAAATAAAGTCGCAGAGTTTCAGGGCGTTCCAGTTTTAAATATAAATGAACTTGCCAATGCAGTAAAGCCAGTTGTTATACCTGGAGAAGAGATGAATATTCACATTATAAAGGATGGAAAAGAGTCTGGACAGGGCGTTGCTTATCTTGATGATGGAACGATGATAGTTGTTGAAGGTGGAAAGAAATACGTTGGAGAAATAGTTGATGTTGTTGTTACAAGTGTTCTTCAAACAGCAGCAGGAAGGATGATATTTGCAAAGTTAAAAAATGCACAGGATAAAGCAGTATAGGAGGAATTATGGTTACAGCACTTATTGTTGCGGCAGGTAAAGGAAAGAGGATGGGATTAGGATATAATAAGCAGTATCTTTTGATAGATGGTAAAGAAGTAATAGCAAGAACAATAGATATATTTGAAGAGGCAGATTTTATAGATAATATAGTTGTTGTGGTTTCAAAGGACGAAATAGAATATTTTAAAGAAAATATAATAGATAGATATGGATATAAGAAGGTTGATAAATTAGTATGTGGAGGAGAAGAAAGACAGCATTCTGTGTACAATGGTTTAATTGAGTGTAAAGATAGTGATATAGTAATCATACATGATGGTGCAAGACCCTTTGTAAAAAAGGAACATATATTAGAAACTATAAATAGGGCTAAAACGTTTGGGGCCTCTGCTCTTGCTGTTAAGGCCAAGGATACGGTAAAACTTGTAAAGGGAGATTTTTTTGAAGAGACTTTGGATAGAGATAGTATATATTTCATTCAAACTCCACAGACCTTTCAATATGAATTAATTATGAGGGCTCATGAGCATGCTAAAGAAAAGGGAATTATTGCAACTGATGATACAAGTTTGTTAGAACAGTTGGGTAAAAAGGTAGCAATGGTTGAAGGTTCCTATGATAATATAAAAATAACTACTAAGGAAGATATATATTTAGCAGAGCTTATATTAAAAAAATGAAATTTTTATAAAAACAAGTTGCAATTTTCATGTGTATTTAATATAATATACTATGTAAAGTAAATAGATTATCGGAAACAACGGCGTTTCCTTATATACACAAATGTGTATTTAAGGGGCGCCGTATCTTTTTTTGCAGATTAGGAGGGGTTTTATATGGCAAACGGAAATGGAAAAATCGATTTAAAGCAAGTTTTTGGTGAAAATGTATTCAACGACGAAGTGATGAGGGAGAGACTACCTAAAAATGTTTACAAAGCATTAAGGAAAACAATGGATGAGGGAGTTCCTCTGGATCCATCAGTTGCAGATGTTGTTGCAAATGCAATGAAGGATTGGGCAATTGAAAAGGGAGCAACACACTATACCCATTGGTTCCAACCTATGACAGGAATTACAGCTGAAAAGCACGAATCCTTCTTGAATACTATAAGTGAAGGAAGAGCTATAACGGAGTTTTCAGGTAAATCATTAATAAAGGGAGAACCTGATGCATCATCCTTCCCATCAGGTGGAATTAGAGCAACCTTTGAAGCAAGAGGATACACTGTTTGGGATGCTACATCCTATGCATTTTTAAAGGAGGATGAAGGTGGATTAACGCTTTGTATTCCTACTGCATTCTGTGCCTATACAGGAGAGGCATTGGATAAAAAGACACCGCTTTTGCGTTCAATGGAGGCAATTTCAAAGCAGGCACTTAGAATATTAAGATTGTTTGGTAATACAACAGCAAAAAGAGTATTTGCAACTGTTGGAGCAGAGCAAGAGTACTTCTTAATAGATAAAGATTATTATCTAAAAAGAAAGGATTTGGTTTTCACAGGAAGAACACTATTTGGAGCAAAACCTCCAAAGGGACAGGAACTTGAAGATCATTATTTTGGAAGCTTAAAGGATAGAGTAGCAAACTTTATGAAGGATTTAGATTATGAACTTTGGAAGATGGGAATACCAGTTAAAACAAAGCATAATGAAGTTGCACCAGCACAGCACGAGATAGCTCCTATATTTGAAAATGCAAATATTGCAACTGACCATAACCAAGTTATAATGGATACTCTAAAAAGGGTTGCAAATAGGCACAATTTAGCGTGTCTTCTACACGAAAAACCCTTTGCAGGAGTTAATGGTTCTGGAAAACACAACAACTGGTCTCTTTCTACAAATGAAGGCCAAAATCTTTTTGAACCAGGCAAAACTCCACATGAAAATGCACAGTTTTTGATATTTTTAAGTGCAGTTATAAAGGCAGTTGATGAATATGCAGAGCTTCTTAGGGCATCTGCTGCAAATACAGGAAATGACCATAGACTTGGTGCAAATGAAGCCCCACCTGCTATTGTTTCAATGTTTTTAGGAGACCAATTAACAGGAATTTTAGAGAACATTGAAAATGGCAATGGAAATGAAAAGAGAGAAAGAGAGTATTTAAGAATAGGAGTTAATACTTTACCACCACTACCAAAGGATTCAACAGATAGAAACAGAACATCACCTTTTGCATTCACAGGTAATAAATTTGAGTTTAGAATGGTTCCTTCATCTGCATCAATTGCAAATCCAAATGTTGTTTTAAATACAGCTGTTGCAGAAGTTTTAGGTGAAATTGCAGATAGGCTTGAAGGAGCAGAGGATTTTGATTCAGAGGTAAATGCAATAGTTAAAGAAATAGTAAAAAATCATAAGAGAATAATATTCAATGGTGATGGCTATTCAGATGAGTGGGTAAAGGAGGCTGAAAGAAGAGGACTTAAGAATATTAAAAATACTGTAGATGCAATACCAGCTTGGATTTCAGATAAATCAATAAAATTATTTACAAAACATGGAGTATTTACTGAAGTTGAGTTAAGAGCAAGATATGAAATAAAGCTTGAGGAATATATAAAGCACATCAATATTGAAGCAAGAACTATGATAGATATGGTTAAAAAACAAATTATACCAACAGTTGTAGATGAAATTACAAGTATTGCAAATTCTATTAACGCAGTAAAGATGGTTATGCCTGATTTAGAGGTTACAACTCAAGCTGAGTTATTAAGGGAGCTACAGACTAATTTAAATTTATTAAAGAAGGAAACATTTGAGCTTGAAGCAGAACTTGAAGGGGCACACAGGTTTAATGGAGATATATTTGAAAAGGCTTGTTTATTTAGAGATAAAGTAGCAGAAAAGATGAAGTCAGTTAGAGTATACGGAGATAAATTAGAGACAATGATTGATGAAAATAAGTGGCCATTCCCAAGCTATGAAAAGTTACTTTTCTATGTATAATTTAAAACAAGACCTTATTTGAAAATAATTTACAAAACCCCACAATGGATTATAAAAGATATGTTTATTTTCCATTGTGGTTTTTTTATTGAAATTCTAATTATAAATAACCTTATAAATTAAGGGATATTAGTGTATATTTATTATATGTGAAATACTTGTTAAAAGTTTAAATTAATACTTGGATTTTATTTAGATCTATGGTAAAATTTGTATGTATAAGGAGGTATAGTATGAGGATAGGTCACGGTTATGATGTACATAGGCTTGTTGAAGGTAGAGAACTTATAATAGGAGGAGTAAATATTCCCTATGAAAAGGGACTTCTTGGACATTCTGATGCAGATGTACTTCTTCACGCTATAATGGATGCAATATTAGGTGCTGCAGCGTTAGGAGATATAGGTAAGCACTTTCCAGATACAGATGAAAGGTTTAAGGGGGCAAATAGTTTAAAGCTATTTGAATATGTGATTAATATAATAGAGGAGAAGGGCTATAAGGTAAATAATATAGATGCTACAATAATAGCTCAAAGACCCAAGATGGCACCATACATTGAACTAATGAGAAGGAATATAGCAGAAGTTTGTAAGGTAAGTATTGATGATGTTAATGTAAAGGCTACAACAGAGGAGGGGCTTGGTTTTACAGGTGAGGGCTTAGGAATTGCAGCTCATGCTGTTTGTATTATAAAAAGGGGGGAATAGAATGATAGAGGTAATTGAATTAACAAAAAAGTTTAAAGAAGTAACAGCAGTTGATAATATAAGTTTTAAAGTTGATGCGGGGGAAATCGTTGGGCTCTTAGGAGAAAATGGGGCAGGAAAAACAACGACTTTAAGAATGATATCTACAATGTTAAAGCCCACATCAGGCACTGTAAAGGTGTGTGGATTAGATTTGTTAAAGGAACCAGATAAAGTAAGGAAGAAAATAGGAATATTATTTGGAGGAGAAGTGGGGTTGTATGATAGACTAACTGCGAGGGAAAATATAAAGTACTTTGCAGACTTAGGTGGACTTTCCAGTGAAGAGGCAAATAAAAATATTGAGCTTTTAGCAGAAATGCTTGATATGAAGGAATATATCGATAGACGTGTTGGTAAGTTTTCAAGAGGTATGAAACAAAAGGTTGCAATAGCAAGGGCAATTGTGCATAACCCTGATGTTATGCTTTTTGATGAGCCAACAATAGGACTTGATATTTCATCAAGTGCAATTGTTCAGGATTTTATATTAGATTGTAAGAAAAAAGGAAGGGCAATTATATTTTCAAGCCACAGTATGAGGGAAGTAGAAAAACTTTGTGATAGGGTGGTAATTATACATAAAGGAAGGCTTGTATATGATGGAAGGATTGAGGATTTAAGAAGGGATTATAATGGAGAAGATTTAGAAAAAGTATTTTTAAGATTGGTGGGGGATAAAAATGAATAGTTTGTGGTCAATTGTTTTTAAGAAGGAATTAAAGGATTTATTTAGAGATAGAAAAACAGTTATAATGTCAGTTATTTTACCTTTGGTACTTTTTCCATTATTATTTGGGCTAATAGGTAAAGGAGTAAAGAGCACAACTGAAAAGGTAACTAAGGAGGTAAAAATAGCTTATATTGGAGGAGAATCTTCCTTTAAAAAATTCTTAAGTAGTGTGCCTAATATTAAGATAGTTGAAACAAATGATTATCAAGAGCAGGTTAAAAAAGGAAGTTTATATTTAGCTGTTGTTGTAGAGGAAGATTTTGATACAAAATTGGCACAGGATGAAATGTCGGATATAAAAATTATATATGATTCGGAGAGTACAAACTCCCAAACAGCTTTAGATGTTGTTGAAGATATAATAAGTACATATAAGGATGAGGTTGTAAAAAGAAGACTTGAAGCAAGGGGAATAGATGTATCTATTTTAAAACCTATTGATGTTAAAAATGAGCCTATAAATAAAGAAAAGTCAAGTGAAGGGGCACTAATATTAACAATGCTTCTTCCGCTTTACTTAATAATATATGCAATTACAGGACCTATGGCTGCTGCTGTTGACTTAGGTGCAGGAGAAAAGGAGAGAGGAACCCTTGAGCCACTTCTTACAACCCAAGCAAGTAGAATGCAGCTATTATTTGGAAAGCTATTTGCTATAACTGTTATGGGTATAATAGGAACAACATCTTCTTTAACAGGACTTTACATAGCCTTTAAATACTCGATGGACTTTATGGGGGATGTTGGATTAAATATTTCAATAGGTTCTCTACTTTTAATAGGAATTACAGCAATAATATTAAATATGATTTTTGCAGCAGTTGAACTTGCTGTAAGTATATATGCAAGGTCCTTTAAAGAGGCTCAAACATATCTATCTCCTGTAACTATTATTGGTATGATTGTTGCTTATGGAACCTATATGATGGATGTGAAAAGTGCATCTACTATAATGTTTAACATACCACTTGCAAATATTTCACTTATTATAAAGGAATTTGTTATAGGAGTTTATAATCCTGTACACATAGCCATAACATTTGTTTGGGCATTTGTTTATATAATAGCAGCAATATTGTTTGCAAGATATATGTTTAGTAAAGAGGAAGTTGTATTTAGGACTTGATTTAAGTAATTAAAGTTTGAATTGTTTTTATAAATATATGTATTTATCTATATGCAAAGATTATAAATAAAGCCCAATGAAGGTTTAAAAGTCCTTCGTTGGGCTTTATATCAATTATTTATTAAATCGTCTAATAAATCCTTCATACTTGAGGTTATATACGAAATTTTATCCTCAAGTATTTTTTTGCTCTCTGAATAGATATCATCAACTTCAATAAGTTTAAGCTTTGTATCTATGTTATTGAGCTTTCTATAGGCTTGGGTAAAAAGGTTATTAAGTAGGTATCCCTTTGATGAAGGATTGGAATTACATAGGTATAGGCATTTTATAAATCCAAGGCTTTGAGAAAAATAAGAAAGAGAAGTTAGATAATCATTATAGATTTCACGATATATAGGCATAGATTCTTTTGATACTTTAATTCCCTTTAAATGATATGAAAGGTTAATAAGAGTTTTTTCAAGAGAGTTCATCTTGAAAATTGCACCTACAAGAGAACTTTCCTTATATTTTGTTTCCAAGGGGAAAACCTCCTAAAAATTTATTTTATACTATAAAATATGCAGAAAATATAGTTAAGATGTTTAATATTAAATTCAATTAAAATTCTGTAATCTTACAGCAATATAATGTTTGTATACAGCGGACAATTTAAAGAATATTTTTCGAATACACTGTAAAAAAATAGATATATAAAGTAATAATGAGATATGACAAGAAAACATAAATAAAAATTGTATAAATTTTAATAATGAACAAATAATAATAAATACACTCTAAAATAATCAAAAAAGGTGATATTCTCAATTGAATTTTTTTGTCGAGTAATGTATATTAAAATTAAGATAATTAAAAATTTTTATAGGAATGAGGGAAAAATATGCAAGTTACTTTTGAAATGATTAAAGAGGCTCAAAATCGTTTAAATGGAGTAGTAAGAAAAACAGAACTTGCTAAGTCCTATAGCTTAACACAATTAACTGGGATGAATGTTTTTTTAAAGGCAGAAAATAGACAAAAGACAAATGCATTTAAATTAAGAGGTGCTTACAATAAAATAGCAAGCTTAAGCGAAGAAGAAAGAAAAAGGGGAGTTATCGCATCATCTGCAGGAAATCATGCACAGGGTGTTGCGTATGCTGCAAAGGTTTTTGGTATAAATGCAACTATATGTATGCCAGAGACTGCTCCAAAGACTAAAGTAGAATCAACAAAATCATACGGTGCAACAGTAGTTCAATATGGACTTGTATATGATGATTGTTATCAAAAGGCAGTTGAAATTCAAAAAGAAACAGGTGCTACATTTGTTCACCCCTTCAATGATCCTTATGTAATTGCAGGACAGGGGACAATAGGACTTGAAATATTAGATGAGTTTGGTGATGTTGATGCTATAGTTGTTCCAATTGGTGGAGGCGGAATTATATCAGGTATAGCAGTTGCAATGAAGGAAATAAAACCAAGCATAAAGGTAATAGGAGTTCAGGCTGAGGTTATAGCATCAACAAGGGCGTCACTTGATGCTGGCAAAATAGTAACATTGCCAGGTGTAAAATCATTGGCAGATGGTATATCAGTTAAGACTCCAGGAGATTTAACTTTTGATATAATTCAAAAATATGTTGATGATGTAGTTACTGTATCAGAGGATGAAATAGAGGATGCTATATATAGGCTTCTTCAAAAATCTAAACTTGTAGTTGAAGGAGCTGGTGCTACAACAGCAGCAGCTGTTATAAACGGAAAGGTTAATATGCCAGGTAAAAATGTTGTTTGTGTTTTAACAGGTGGAAATATAGATCCTATGGTGCTTGCGAATATAATTCAAAAGAAGAATGCGTAAAAAGCTGCAGCATTTGCTGCAGCTTTTTTTATATATATGTTGAAAAAAAATGAATAAATATATAAAATTGTATTAGTATATTATTTTGCGGAGGTGTATTATGGAGAGAGTTAGATTTGCCCCAAGTCCAACAGGGCATTTGCATATAGGTGGTGCAAGAACAGCACTATTTAACTATCTTTATGCTAAAAAAACTGGCGGAAAATTTTTGCTTAGAATTGAAGATACAGATTTAAACCGTTCAACAGAGGAGTCAGAAAAGGTAATTATAGAAGGATTAAAGTGGCTTGGAATTAATTGGGATGAAGGTATAGAGGTTGGAGGAGAACACGGACCATATAGATCAACAGAAAGAGTACATATATACAATCCTTATGTACAAAGACTTTTAGATGAGGGGAAGGCATATCTTTGCTACTGTTCTGAAGAGGAGCTTGAAAGAGAAAGAGAAGAAGCTCTAAAGAGAGGAGAAATGCCAAGATATTCAGGTAAGTGTAGACATTTAACAAAAGAGGACAGAGAGAGGTTTGAAAAGGAAGGTAGAAAACCTGTTGTAAGATTTAGAGTACCAGAAGATGAATTGATAGTAGTAGATGATTTAGTAAGAGGAAGAGTAGAATTTAATTCTAATGATATTGGAGATTTTATTATTGTAAAATCAGATGGAATTCCTGTTTATAATTTTGCAGTAACAATAGATGACTATTTAATGGAAATAACAACAGTAATTCGTGGTGAAGAGCATCTTTCAAATACACCAAGACAAATCCTTATTTATAAGGCATTAGGTTTTGATATACCAAAATTTGCACACGTTTCTCTAATACTTGGAAAAGACAGAACAAAGATGAGCAAACGCCACGGTTCAACATGGGTAGAACAATATAGAGATGCTGGATACCTTCCAGAGGCTATAATTAATTTCCTTGCTCTTCTTGGCTGGTCCCCAGAGGGAGAAGAAGAAATATTCTCTATGGAAGAGCTTGAAAAAATGTTTGATATAAACAGAGTAAGTAAAAATCCAGCTGTATTTGATATTGATAAGTTAAATCATATAAATGGAATCTATATAAGAAGTGCAGAACTTGATAGAATAGTTGATTTAGCAATTCCTCATTTTGTTAAGGGAGAATTTATCACAGAGGAATTTGCAAACACTAATAGAGAATGGATATCAAAGATAGTAGATACAGTAAGAGGCGGATTATCTAATGTTGCTGAAATAGTAAATCATGTAGGTATATTCTTTGGAGAAGAAGTTAAATTAGAAAATGAAGAAGCTCAAGAAGTGTTAAAGCAAGAACATGTTCCTGCACTACTTGATGAGTTTAAGAATATACTATTAGAAACAGAAGTTGTAACTAAAGAAAATGCAAAGGATATAATGAATGAAATCAAAAAGAGAACAGGAGCAAAGGGAAAGGCATTGTTTATGCCTATAAGAGTTGCTGTAACAGGTCAAGTACATGGTCCTGAGCTTGTAAATGTTCTTGAAATATTAGGTAAAGACATGCTAATTAAAAGAATTGAATATGTAAAACAAAATTTGCTATAATAAAATAAAAGGCTATGAAGGGAAGAATAAGGAATTAATCCATTTCAGAGAGTAGCTGCCTTAGGCTGTGAGCAGCTATATGGACACTCCTTTAGTGCGTCCTTGAGCTTTTCTGCCGAAGTTTAAGTAGGTAGAAACGGTAATTCCGTTATAATTTTGAGTGAGGCTTTTGCCTAATTAGAGTGGAACCACGGAGTGCCCCTTCGTCTCTAAGGAGATGGAGGGGTTAATTTATATAAAAAGAGGTGATGTTATGGGAATTAAGGTTTTTAATACTATGACAAGACAAAAGGAGGATTTTGTAACAGTAGAACCTGGTGTTGTAAAAATGTATGTATGTGGGCCAACTGTCTACAACTTCTTTCACATTGGTAATGCAAGAACCTTCATTGTATTCGACACAATTAGAAGATACCTTGAGTATAGGGGATATCAAGTAAAATTCATTCAAAACTTTACAGACATTGATGACAAAATGATTAAGAGGGCTAATGAAGAGGGAGTTACTGTAAAGGATGTAGCTGAAAAATATATTAATGAGTATTACAAGGATGCAGATGCATTAAATTTAAAAAGAGCAACTGTAAATCCAAGAGCAACAGAATATATAAATGAAATTATAAAGTTTGTAAAGGATTTAGAAGATAAGGGATTTGCCTATGCTGTTGATGGGGATGTTTATTTTGATACAACGAAATTTAAAGAATACGGAAAGCTTAGCCATCAAAGTATAGAGGATTTAGAGGCTGGTGCAAGAATAGAAGTAGATGAAAGAAAGAGAAATCCTATGGATTTTGCACTTTGGAAGGCAAAGAAGGAGGGAGAACCAGCTTGGGAGAGTCCTTGGGGAGAAGGAAGACCAGGTTGGCATATAGAGTGTTCTACAATGGCTTGTTCATTACTTGGTGAAACAATAGATATTCACGGTGGAGGAGCAGACTTAGTATTCCCTCACCACGAAAATGAAATAGCACAAAGTGAAGCAAGAAATGGAAAACCATTTGCAAGATACTGGATGCATGCTGCTTACTTAAATGTTAACAATCAAAAGATGTCAAAATCACTAAATAACTTCTTTACAGCAAGAGAAATACTTGAAAAGTATGATGCGGAAGTTATAAGAATGTTTATGTTATCTGGACACTACAGAAATCCAATCAACTTCAGCCTTGATTTATTAGAACAGGCAAAGGCTGGACTTGAGAGAATTTATAATTCAATAGCAAACCTTGAACATGTAATTGAAGTTTCAAACTATGACACAATAAAAGAAGAGGAAAAAGCATTTAGCTCTAAACTTGATGAATATAAAAATAGATTCATTGAAGTTATGGATGATGATTTCAATACTGCAGATGCAATTTCTGTTATATTTGATATGGTAAGAGATATAAATAGCAATATTAATCTTGAAAGTTCTAAGGAGATTGCAAAGAAGGCGTTAAACTTAATAAGAGAACTTGGTTCACCTCTTGCAATACTTCAAAAGAATACAAAGGAATCTTTAGATGAAGAAATAGAAAAGCTTATTGAAGAGAGACAAAAGGCAAGAAAAGAAAAGAACTTTGCTCTTGCAGATAAAATAAGAGATGATCTTAAGGCAAGAGGAATAATATTAGAGGACACACCACAGGGTGTAAGATGGAAAAGGATATAAAAAGGGGCCGAAAGGCCCCTTACAGATTGTTGATAAACCCCTTGATTTTTAGAACCCCTTGATTTTTAGAATCAAGGGGTTTATTTATGCGGTAGCATATAAATTTTCATAATAAATTTTTGATTTTAACATAGATATTTTATTAATACTTTTAAAAAATAAAAGGGACAGTACCCTTGCAATCTTTTTCATATTTTGAACTGCTGCTGTAAGTAAGCATTGTTCGCTTACTTTAGCTAATCCGCGGAAGCGACAATAGCGAAGCCCATGTAATTCTTTCGAATCTGCAAAGCTTCGCTCTATTGTTTCC
>JAOAAJ010000106.1 GCA_026418935.1 Caloramator sp.
TTTGCCATCTTCTTTACTGTTTCAATTGGGAACCTTTCGGTTTCATCAATCTCTGCTGCTATTGGTTTTACTTCATTCTCTACAAACTTTTCAAACATTTGTTTTGCAAGCTGCTGTTCTCTTGTTAATGAAAAATCCATACCTGTTACCCCCTATCTGTTTTTAAACTTGTCTATTTTTCTTTTATCTAAAAAGGCTGTCATTGCATCCTTTTGGTCCTCTGTTGAAAAACAATGTGAAAATACTTCTGCCTCGAACTGAATGCCTGTTTCTATGTCAACATCTATTCCTCTATTTATAGAGACTTTGCACATTCTAACAGCAAGTGGTGCATTCCTTGAAATAGAATTTGCCAAATCCATAACCTCATCCATTAGAACATCTTGAGGTACAACCTTATTAACAAGTCCTATTTTTTCTGCCTCTTTGGCATCTATCATCCTGCCTGTAAATATGAGTTCCTTTGCCTTTGATGTTCCTATTATTCTTGAAAGCCTTTGTGTTCCTCCAAAACCCGGAGTTATACCTAAAGTCACCTCAGGTTGTCCAAATTTAGCATTTTCTGACGCAATTCTAATGTCACAGCATAAACTTAATTCACATCCCCCACCTAATGCATATCCATTTACTGCTGCAATAGTTGGTATCTCTAATTCTTCAATTTTTCTAAACACTTTGTTTCCTAAAATTGAAAACTCCCTTGCCTCAAATACAGACATATTGGACATCTCTTTTATGTCAGCACCTGCAACAAATGCCTTATTACCTTCACCTGTTATAACAAGTACATAGATATCCCTATCCTTTTTTACATCTTCAATAACGCTACCAAGTTCAAGTAGGGTATTGGAATTTAATGCATTAAGAAATTTAGGACGTGAAATTTTAAGAACTGCCACATTGTCCCTTTTTTCAAAAGATATGTTCTCCATATTATCCCCCCATTGTTAAATCAATAACATTTTTATATTCCCCATCTTCATTATAATATTTTCACAATTTTCTATCAACTTTAAGTTTAATATAAAATAGAAGAGCACCTTAATTATGCGTATTTTGCTAATTAAAGCTAATATTTACACATAATTAGGTGCTCTACTTATTCTTCAAGACTTGCTAAAAGCTCTTCCCAAAGCTCATAACACTTTTCTAATTCATCCTTTAAACTAAGTATTTGTTGATTTATATCTTTTGTTCTATCAGGATTTGTGTAGACTTCCTCTTTACAAAGTTCCTCTTCTAATTGAGCTATAGCTGATTCTTTTTTTTCTATTTCTGCCTCTACTTTTTTAATTTCATTTTTTATATTTTTTATCTTATCCCTTTCCTGCTTTAACTTTTTCTTTTCCTTTTCTATTTGTGTCCTTGTTTTTCCCTCTTCATTAACTACTATTTCATCTTCCTTTGCGTTCTTCTTTGCAATATAGTAATCGTAGTTTCCAAGATATTCAACAATACTATTTTCCTCAAGCTCACATATCTTTTGCACAACTTTATTTAAGAAGTATCTGTCGTGGGATATTACAAAAATAGTTCCATCATATTCTAAAAGCGTATCCTCAAGCTCTTCCCTTGTTAATATATCTAAATGGTTTGTAGGCTCATCAAGAAGTAGAAAATTTGCCTTCTTAAGCATAAGTTTAAGTAAGTTTAGCCTGCACTTTTCACCACCAGATAAATCCTTTATCTGCTTAAATACATCATCCCCTTTAAATAGGAATGCTGCAAGTGCATTTCTTATCTCCCTTACTGTTTTTTGTGGAAATTCATCCCAAACTTCATCTAAAACTGTTTTTTCAGGATTCAAGTCCCTTTGTTCCTGATCATAATATCCTATCTCTACATTTCTACCAAGTCTTATATATCCATCATCAGGTTGAACTTCACCCTTTATTATCTTTAAAAGTGTACTTTTACCTCGTCCATTTTCTCCAATTAATGCAACTTTTTCACCTTTTCTAATCATCAAGTTAATATTACTAAAAAGCCTCTTTTCTCCATAAGCTTTAGACAACTCTTCAATCTGCAAAACATCATTACCACTTTTAATTCTTGTGTCAAAGCTTATCTTTACATTTTCTTCGTATGTTACTGGTCTATCTCCTAAACTTTCCTCTAACTTCATTAACATTTTTTCTTTACTCTCTGCCTGCTTTATACTTTTTTCACGATTAAAGGACCTAAACCTTTCTATCATCTCTTCAAGTCGCTTTATTTCCTTCTGTTTTAGCTCATATTCCTTTACCCTCTGCTCTATTCTATTTTTTCTTTCCTTTATAAAGTAAGAATAATTTCCACCATATTCTTCTACTTTTCCATTTAAAACTTCAACTGTCCTATTTGTTATAACATCAAGGAAATATCTGTCGTGAGAGATAATAAGAACAGTCCCCTTATACTCCTTTAGGAAGTTTTCAAGAAAAGCAATTCCTCCTAAATCAAGGTGGTTAGTTGGCTCATCTAAAAGAAGTACATCTGGACTCTTTAAAAGAAGTTTTGCAAGGGCTACCCTTGTCTTTTGTCCTCCTGACAGATAACAAATTTTCTTGTTTATTTCCTCCTCAAGAAGTCCAAGTCCTATCAAAACTCCCTTTGCATAGCTTTCACAGCTGTAGCCATTTTTATTTTCAAATTCCATCTGAAGTTTCCCATACTCCTTTAGGAGCCTTTCGTGATCTGAATTAGGATTTGAAAGCTCCTCTTCAATCTGCCTCATCTTTTCTTCTATTTCTTTTATATCTGAAAATACCTTCATTACCTCTTCAAAGGCAGTAAGCTGTTCATCTATATCTAAATTTTGGGAAAGATAACCAAGTGTTTTTCCCTTTTGAAGAATTATTTCTCCCTCATCCTGCTTTATGTTGCCTGTTATAAGTTTAAAAAGAGTAGTTTTACCTGCACCATTTCTCCCAACAAATCCTATTTTGTCACCCTCGTTTATAATTAAATTTACACCATCTAAAACTACATCTACACCATAGGATTTTTTTATATTGTTTATATATAGAATTGCCATTTTTTCACCTCAACTCAAAATAGCTTAACAGATTAATTTTAATATTAACCTATCTTTAAAGCAATACTTTTTAGGTAATTGACATTAATAACTGCATATTATAACATATAAAATAGGGGAAAATTATAAGGATGGGAAGTGAACTTTATGGCAAAGGAAACTAAAATTTCGATGGCAGTTATCAGAAGATTGCCAAAATATCATAGGTATTTAGGTGAACTTTTAAGAAAAGATATAGATAGAATATCTTCAAAGGAACTTTCAGAAAGAATTGGATTTACAGCTTCTCAAATAAGACAGGATTTAAACTGTTTTGGTGATTTTGGACAACAGGGATATGGATACAACGTTAAGGATTTATATGACCAAATAGGTAAAATACTTGGACTTGATAAGAATTACAAAACAGTTATTGTTGGGGCAGGTAACATAGGTCAAGCTGTTGCAAATTATGCAAAGTTTGAAAAGTTAGGATTCCATCTACAGGCTATATTTGATAAAAATCCAAAACTTGTTGGAATAAAGATTAGAGATATTGAGGTTAAGGATGTAGATTGTTTAGATACATACCTTAAGGAAAATAAAATAGATATTGGTATAATATGTGTGCCAAAGGAACACGCTCAATCAATTGCAGATATTATGATTAAAAATGGCATTAAAGGTATTTGGAACTTTGCTCCAACAGATTTAAATGCACCAGACGATGTGATAGTAGAAAATGTGCATCTAAGTGAAAGTTTAATGATATTGAGCTATAGACTAAATGAATCTGAATTATTTAAAGAATAAAGTGGGTTAATTACCCACTTTATTTTTGCATATTCTTTGAATTGTATCTCTAAGTTCTTCAATTGAAAATGGCTTTTGTATTATTTCGTCTATATATTTCTTATCTGAATCATTTAAATTTCCAAGCCATCCTGTCATTAATATTACTGGTATATCCTTTTTCTGTTTTATTTTCTCAGAAAGCTCAGTTCCTGTACAATTTGGCATAGCAAGATCGCACATTACTGCATCAAAATCATATTTATCAATAAGTTCAAGTGCTTCTATATCATCAACAACATAAACTGAATCGTGTCCAAGATTCTTAAGCATCTCAGATACTGCCTCTGCAACAGGTTCTTGGTCATCTATAACTAATATTTTATAGATTTCTCTTTCTTCATAACATTCATTTAGATATTCTCTACTTAATCCTGAACCCTTTGCAGGTAGTTTAATTTCAAATTCTGTTCCTTCATTAACTTGGCTTGTTACATCTATATGTCCATTCATTTCCTTTATTATAGAATAGACAATTGAAAGCCCAAGTCCATTTCCTCTCTCATTTTTAGTTGTAAAGAAGGGTTCAAATATCTTCTCTTTGACTTCCTCAGTCATACCAACTCCAGTGTCTTTTATTTTTACTACTATATTTCCCTTCTTGTTAAATGACTCTATCTTTAAAAATCCACCATTTGGCATAGCATCAATAGCATTAGAAATTATATTTACAAATACTTCTCTAAGTTCAGTAGCTGTGCCTTCAACAAATCCCTTTGCCTTTAAATCTAATTTAACTTCTATACTCTTTTTGCTGATTTGTGATTCATAAGTCCACTTTGGTTTTGTTATTTCGACAGACTGAATTATAATTCTATTTATGTCACATAGTTCCTTTTCCTTATGCTTTGTTTTTGAAAATTCCTGTATTCTCTTTACTATTTTAGCCCCATCCTTCGCACTTTCCTCAATGAGCTCTATATATCTATTAAGTATGGGATCATCTATGTTATTTTTTAAAATTTGTATATATCCTAATATAGGAGTTAATATATTGTTGAATTCGTGAGCTATTCCTCCTGTAAGTTCACCTAATGCCTGCATCTTTCTTGATTGAATTAGGCTATCCTGTATCTTTTTATATCTCCTAAATTCTACAAGCATTTTACCTATTGTCTGACACACCATATATAAAAATTCTGAACTATCTTCAAAGGAAAAATACTTATCTTGGCTTGATAGCCACATACATCCTAATATATCATCATCAAATTTTATAGGAATTGTTATGCATGACAAAATATTGTTATTCTGCATCAAATCTTTGATTGGTCCTGATACATCCTTAGCATGGTATACTAAACAATTTAATTTTGAAAAAGTCACTTTTGGATTGTAGGCACCACTTTCAATATGCTGTTTGTACATATTTACAATATCACTATTAATATTATACGATATGACATAATTAGAACTAAAATCCTTTGGTAAATCATTGTTTTCAAACAGCACAACAAAACCTCTATTTGCTGATATAGAACTACATATTATATTTAATGCTGTCTCAAGTATTTCACCTTCATCCTTTTTATATGACAGTTCTCCAGATAATTTGCTTATAAACTTATATACTTTATTCTCTCTTATGACCTTTTCTCTCTTCTTTAAAAATTCTTGTACTATTCCTAAGGTTTCTTCCTTTGTAAAGAAGTTTTCATCTTTAATATGCACATACACTTCATCATTATTCTTATATATAAAATTAGGATTTAAATGAGTTATTGCAAACAGTGCATCGACGCCAAATTTATCTATGTTATAACAGCTTATAGCCGAAACTGGATACTTTTCGAAAATATCGTTTAACTCCTTTTCATAGTTATATAAAAATTCTTCATCATAATCACTATGGCAAAATGCTTCTCTATCTGATATAATTGCTATTCCTTCATAACCATCCATTACTGCATCCTTTGCCATATCCTTGATATTTTGATAGGCTGAATTAATGCTGTTATTTACAAAGAAAAGTTGAGAAGATTGAACTATTAATTTGTTACTTGCAATAAGCTCAATCATATCTAAATTGACCTGTCTTAAATAAAAATCAAGGTTTGCTAAAACATCCCTATCAACAAAGTAATAACACTTTCTATTATTTCTAATTCCCCATGATATAAATGCTGCAATAACGTCATAAGCATAATCATCGTCGGTGTTAATTAGGGTATACCTAACACCTCTTTGGAAGTATTTATCATAATCCATTCGACTTCCCCCTAATTCAACACAAAAATAAACATTTTCTCTACTTCATAACTAATTATATAATATAACATTTTTTATTAAGATGGAAGTTTTTTTTGTACTTTTTTGACTTTTTTCTATCATTTTCTCTTTATTTCTTCTCTTACTTATTTAATTCCTTTTTATGTAAATTTAATAACAATAATAAAAAATAAAGATAATTAAAATTAATTATCTTTATTTTTTTCAAAAAATTAAGTTATATCCACATTGTCCACAATCTTATCCACAGCTTTTGTGGGTTATTTTGAGTGGTTTTTGAAGGTTTATCCACTTTATCCACATATAATATGTTAACATATCCAAAATATCCACATTTTCTACAATCTTTGTCCTATTTTTAATGAAGGATATGCATTTAATCCTAAATTCGACACAAGTCCTGCATTATAATTATAGTATCCTGCACTTGCTATCATTGCAGCATTATCTGTACACAAACTAATTGGTGGATAATAAAAACTAATTCCATTTTTTTTGCACTCTTTTTCTAATGTATCTCTTAATTTAGAATTTGCCGCAACTCCACCTGCAAGGCAAATTGTATTCATTTTATACTTTTTAGCTGCAGATATTGCTTTTTCAGTTAATATTTCAACAACAGATCTTTGGAAGCTTGCTGCAACATCCTCCCTCTTAATTTCCTTACCTGTCATCTGCATTTTGTTTAGATAGTTTAATACAGCAGACTTTAAGCCACTAAAAGAAAAATCAAAACTCTCGTCCTCAAGATATGCCTTTGGGAAATCTACTGCATATTCATCTCCCTCTTTTGCTAATACATCAATTAAAGGTCCTCCTGGATAGCCAAGTCCTAAGGCTCTTGCAACCTTGTCATAAGCCTCTCCAGCTGCATCATCCCTTGTTCTTCCTAATACTTCAAACTCGGTATAATCCTTAACAAGAACAAGGTGTGTGTGTCCACCAGAAACTATAAGACATAAATATGGTGGTTCTAAATCCTTATGTGCTATGTAATTTGCTGCTATATGGCCCTCTATATGGTTTACACCAACAAAGGGTTTATTTAAGGATAGTGCTAACCCCTTTGCATAGGATAATCCTACAAGTAGTGCACCAACAAGACCTGGACCATAAGTTGCAGCAACTATATCTATATCTTCAAAGGATATGTTTGCCTTTTCAATTGCCTCTTTTACAACGTTGCTTATTACTTCAACGTGCTTTCTTGAGGCAACCTCAGGAACAACTCCTCCAAATTTTTTGTGAATATCAATCTGTGAAGATATTATATTAGAAAGAACTTCTCTTCCGTTTTTTATTACAGCACAAGATGTTTCATCACAGCTTGATTCTATTCCAATAACAATCAAATCCTTCATTTGTATCTCTCCTTATATATTTTCATTTTAATTATACCCCAAAATGCTTTTTATACAACCTTTATTTTATGTTGTACATAAAAAGATGTATCTTATAACTACCTCTAAATACAATATTAAAACTTAAATTGATTTTATTCGACATTTTGCATCATTTTTTTACAAAAATTTAATACACAAAGTTAATAATTTATGTTATTATAATTATGCGGCAACAAACAAACCCCAACCCATTTACCCATTTCCCGGGATCCCCCCCGGGCTTTTTTTATGTAAAAAAATAGGTGTCGAAAACGACACCTATTTTTACTCATTCCAAAGTTCTTTTTTCGATGTTGAAATTGCAATAGCTCCATTTGAAAGGGCATTTATGATATCGGTTTTATCACATATTAGTCCTCCAACAATAACAGGTATTTTTATTTTTTTATGTATTATACTAATAACTTTACTTGCAAGCCCTGGCATAATTTCAACAGCATCTGGTCTCTCCTCTATTATACTTTTTATCCCTGTTTCTAAAGAACGAGAATCCAACATAAATAGTCTCTGGATAGCTACAATTCCCTCATTTTTTATTGCTTTTATTAAAGTAGGCTTGGTGGTAATTATACCATCAACACCTACCCCCTTTAAAAATTTTACTGCCTCTTCGTCCCTACCTAAACCATCAACAAGATCTATATGTACATAAACCTTTTTCCCTGCTTCTTTTAATTTAGATACTGTTTCTTTAATAGTTAAAATGCTTCCAAACAGCATAAATATTACCTTAACATCTGTGTTTATAACACACTCTACATCTTCATTATCCTTTATAGCTGCAATTATTGGGTTCTCCTCAAGGTACTCTATTATTTCCCTCATTTTACTCCTCCAAATTTTTATTATACTCATCAATAAGTTGCCAAATTTTTTGTGAGCATCTTTTTCCTTTACAGGAGCCAGTTGCTGCTCCAGTAGCCCTTTTAACCTCTTCAAAAGTCTTTGCTCCATTTTCTATAGCCTTTTTAATATTTAACATTGATATTGATTTACAAATACAAACCTTAGTCAACTTATCCATAATTGAATTATTTAAATCGTTGTTCACATTTATACTCCTTTAATGTTAATTTTATCCACATATGTTAATAAGTTTGTGGATAATTTTTAGAAAATTATTTAAATAAATAATTAATCTTATCTTGAAGTTCCTTGTACATTTGATAAGCTTTTAAATCCGAAAATACATTCAGCACTTCTAAATAGTACCACTTCTGTTCGTCATATCCTGCATTAAACATTGACCATAGCTTATCGCTCATAGAATTATAGTCCTCTACCATACTTCTTATATTGCTTAATTTATCAGCACAAGAAACCATTTTTACATCAATAGAAGCATTTTTTAATTTTTCTATTGCTTCTTGTTTTCTTTTTCTCCAAGTATTTATTTTTTCACTTCTTGTTAAGCTTCTATTTAAAAGAAGCTTTTCCTGTTCTGTTACATACAATACTATATCAACAACTCTTTTAGAAAAATTTGATTTTATTAGTTTTAAAAGCTCAGTTCTACCTGATGTTATATCCTCCAATGTATCGTGAAGAAGACCCGCTGTAACTAAATCATCATCCCCTCCGTTTTCTAAAAGTATAACTGCAACTTCAACAGGATGAATTATATATGGTGCACACGAACCCTTTCTTTTTTGATCCTTATGCACATCCCAAGCAATTTTAAGTGCCAGACTATTCATATCCCCACCACCAAAGACTTTTTTGCTTATATTAATTTTATTAGTAATTTAAATGCTAATTTATTTTGCGTTTAATAATTAAAATACTTTTTTACTATTATATACCATAATTTACTAAATTAAAACTTCCTTTTTACATAAAATATTACTCACAATCTAAAATTAATACAATTTAACTTAATTTTATGACAAAACAGAATATTTTTCTATCTTTTTAAACAAAATTAGTGCAAATTTTATTAATTTTTTGTATAATTTAATTAGTAACACATAAGGGGGGGAATTTAATGACCATTGCACTGATAACCTTTTCAGCAACCTATATACTTTTGATGCTGGAAAAGCTTCCTAAATATTTAATTTCTCTTATAGGTGCACTAATAATTATTGCATCGGGTGTTTTATCATTAAATGATGCAATGTCCTTTGTAAGCTGGGACACAATAGGGCTTCTTTTAGGTATGTTTATCATAATAAAAGTGCTTGAAGAAGCAAACTTCTTCAATTTTATGGCCGTTAAGATTATGGAAAAGCTAAATTTTGACATTAAAAAAATATATATAGTTTTTCCATTAATAACAGCACTTCTTGCTGGTTTTATGGACAGCATCACTGTTCTTATATTTTTTACAATACTAACTATAAACCTATGCAAAATGTTTGATTTAAATCCTGTTCCTCTTGTTATTGCAGAAGTTTGTACTGCAAATATTGGAGGAAGTGGTACTTTAGTTGGAGACCCTCCAAACGTAATAATAGGAAGTGTACTTAACTATACCTTTTCTGATTTCGTTAGAAATACAGGTCCTATTGCCTTTGTTTCAACAGTTGTAGTTACGTTATTTTTCTTCTTAATGAACTTAAACAAGCTAAAATCAATTAAAAAGCTTGATGAAAGTGAAAAAGAACAACTTATCGTGGAAAATAAAATATCTAATATGAAGTATGTAAAAATAGGTGGTTTGTCATTTATTTTTGCAATACTTTTCCTTGTAACACATCATTTATTAAATGAGATGTTTGGATTTCATATATATGCATCTATTGCCACACTACTTCCTGCTATGGTTTGTCTTTCACTGCTAAAGGAAGAATCCGATAACATACTACGTTCAATAGATGGAGAAACACTTTTATTCTTTATTGGACTTTTTATAATAATTGGATCACTTGAAAAAACCGGAGTTATATCTGTAATTGCAGAGAAAATAATAAAACTTTCAAATGGAAACCCTATACTTCTATCATTATCCTTTATTTGGATTTGTGGTATAATTAGTGCTGTTGTAGATAACGTTCCTATGGCACTTACAATGTCCTATATTCTACTTAGTATAATAAATCAAAATCCTGAATTAGCCGTATGTAAAGATGATTTTGTATGGTCATTAACATTAGGCCTTGATATAGGTGGAAATATGACTCCAATTGGAGCATCAGCAAACGTTATGGCCTATAGCATACTCGAAAAAAATAAAATTCATGTTGGGTGGAAAAGGTGGTTAATGCTTGCTATACCTGCAACAGTAATTGCACTGTTTGTGTCAACTATAGGTATTTATATTAAATTATAAATTAAGAATTAAATTAGCCCCAAAAGGAATCTTATATAAAATGCTATTTAAGTCCTTTTGGGGCTTTTACATAATTATGATTATATAAATATTATCAAACTACTCAAAAACACACCAAGTAATGTATTCGTAATTAATACTATTATTAATCCTATATTATACATTTTGATAATTAATGGTTTATATCACTTATTATACTAAACTTGTATTTAAACCTATATTCTAATTGTTTTGAATAAACCTTTATTTTTACATCTTGTCTTTCTTGAATACTAAACTTACATTCATTATTTTTATCAACATACAAAGAGAGTATATTATTTTCTCCACTAAATATCTCAACATAAATAGGTTTGTCACCTTTAAAATTTAAATTATAATTCCCTTCATCTAATTTTATTGAGTATATATCAACATCTCCTGCATAATCTATATACCCCTCATAATCTTCTCCTAAAATTATATTTGTGGCTAAGTAGTCAAAGTTATTAAATTCATACTTATCTTTAAAAAGTTCAACTTTGTCTTCAACTATTTTATTATACCTCATTGGAATATAAGTTCCGTCTTCAATATACTTTTTTATTTCTGAATAGCTTCTATAATTTATGGTTGTCCTATCAAAGGCAACATACTTTCCTGTCGTTGCCTCCATAACAATAATTCCCTTTTTATCTGCTGATTCTTTTAGGTATATAAAAACGTGGTATTTTTTATGATTTATTATATCCATAGGCTTTAAATCTTCAAATTTTATAGGATGAAAGTAGTCATCAAGCATTTGTGTTGAAACCTTAATAGGTAGTTTATAAACTGCTCCAACAAAACCTGAACAGTCAAGACCTGCTGTTAATGGCTTATATCCTCCATTTGTATTTATATTGCCTGCAATTAACCCCTTATCTAATGCATCTTTAAAATCTTTAATTTGAGGTTGATTACTCATATCAAGAGATATATAACCACCCCAACAATAGGGTATTCCACTTACAAGTTCCCCATCCTTTAAATGCCTTGGCATTGTTATTTCATCATTGTTTAAGATACCATTTTTTGATGCATCATACTTCCATACAAAGTTTATCATATCCATCCCGCGTTTATACGCTTCGCTTCTTTTTATCTTAACAATATTTGTAGATTTGTAGGGCTTTGGTTTATAGTTTATGTATACTATCAAAAATAGCACTAAACAGATTATAAATATAAGAAAATACAGCTTAAAAACAAAGCTAAAAATAGAGTTTTTGCTATATCTTTTGAATCTATATTTTCGATAGATATATCCCCTCATCTTTCTCCCCCAAAAAATTATTTCATTTTAATAAATATTAATACTTTTTAAGTTTTATGTTGTAAAATTTTTTGATATAATTAATTAAAGGAGGGATTTTATGCAATATCTTATCTTCCCAATCTGTGTATTAATTGGGGTTGTATTATCTTTTGTACTATGGAAAATATCTAAATCAATTAAATTTCCATTCATTTTTTCTATTTTAACTGTAGTTTTTGGTGTGTTTTTAATAATTAAAGCAAAAACACAACCTACAGAGGGTTTTAAGGATTTAGCCTATGTACTAAATGCAATTATGCTTTTCTTAATTTCTATTGGTATGTGGATACAACTTGCAGTAGTTAAGGTAAGAAAAAAGTAGCTTTAAAAAGCTACTTTTTATCATTGTATCCGTTTGGATGATTTTTGTGCCATCTCCAAGCTGTTTCAATAATCTTTTTAATATCCGTATATTTTGGATTCCAATTAAGTTCACGTCTTATTTTATCTGAACTTGCAATTAGTACCGCAGGGTCTCCTGCTCTTCTTGGTGCTATTTCCTTCTTTATATTAATTCCTGTAACCTCTTCTGCTGCCTCTATTATCTCTTTTACTGTAAACCCGTTTCCATTTCCAAGATTATATACACTTGAATTCTTTCCATCATAAAGTGCTTCTAAAGCAAGAATATGAGCCTCTGCTAAATCGTTAACGTGTATATAGTCTCTTATGCAGGTTCCATCCTTTGTATTGTAATCATCCCCAAATATTTTTATACTCTCTCTTTTACCAAGACAAGTTTGGAGTACAAGAGGTATTAAATGTGTTTCTGGGCTATGGTCTTCACCTATATCTCCCTCATCATCAGCACCACAGGCATTAAAGTATCTTAATGCTATATATTTTAACCCATAGGATCTTGAGTAATCCTCCATAGCATTTTCCATAATCAGTTTTGTTCTACCATAAACGTTTGTTGGATTTTTTGATATATCCTCTGTTATAGGTACCCTTTCAGGCTCACCATAAACTGCTGCTGTTGATGAAAATACTAACTTTTTTACATCATTTTTTAGCATAACATCAAGTAAATTTAGTGTTCCTTGCACATTGTTGTAATAGTACATTTGAGGTTTTTCCATTGACTCTCCAACAAGGCTATAAGCTGCAAAGTGAACAACAGAATCAATGTTATAGTTCTTTATTGTCCACTCCAACTTTTCGCTGTCGAATATATCACCCTCAACAAAATGTGGGCACTTTACTGCATCCTTGTGTCCTTTAACTAAGTTGTCATATACAACTACATTTTTCCCCATCTTATTTAGCATCTTTACTGTATGGGAACCAATATAACCTGCACCACCAGTTACTAAAATATTCATAAAACCCCTCCTAAACTAATTCTGCAAGAACAATATCAATATACCAAGTCTGTTCTTCCTTTACTTCCAATGGTTTTATTTTACCATATCTTTTACCTATTTCAACAGAGTCATAAAAAGCATTTGAAGGTTCAAGTGCACAGTTATATTCACCCTTAAATCCTCCTTCATTTATCCATACTCCAAGGTATGGTATTTTATCTTTTGGGAATAATAATTTATACAATAGTCTATTTTTATTTAAGGTTAATGCCGCTTCCCCCTTCTTAATCTCTCCATTTACATAGAACTTTTCTGTCTTTTCAAGGGTTTTTGGTCCAATTCTATCAACCCTAACTTTTTTGCCTTTCATATCTAATGTTTCAGGGAATAGATGTATATTCCCTACATCTCCATAAATGCTACTTTTGTGGACATTCATTATGCTTTCTTCGTCTATTAAAATTCTACTCTCATCGTCACAGGCAACAAGTCCGTGAAATGCCCAAAGACCATATAGTGGACAGCTTCCTGTATTCTTTACTTTATAATTTAGCCTTACAACGTTTTTATCAAGCTTAATTCGTCTTTCAAATTCATATTTGAATCTTACACCCTGAACCCTACATACAATTTCATCATCAAATATTTCGACCTTCCAAGGAATACTCCAAAGTTCTCCATGGTCTGGCATCTTTTCATTATATCCTTCATAGGGGTACATACATTCATCTATTGTAGGATACATTTCATCAATTCCTGACGTATCATACTTTTCAAATCTATCGCCATATTCAGCAGGTGTATATTTATTTAATGCTGGTTGTGCTAAAACTTCAAAGTTTTGTGGCTTATAAATTAATGACGCAATCTTAGCTCCAAGCTGAGGTAAAATAACTAAACTAATATATTCATTTTCTACCCTTATCCCCTCAAGTTCTTTATATACTGTTTTTTCAATCATCATAGCATTAGCACCTTCCTATAAATTTAACTCCATCACCTATTTTGCTTACATAAAAATCTGCCTTTATTCCTGTTATTTCCTTATATCTATTAGAAACTTTATTAATAAATTCTTCCTCCATTCCCTCTTTTACAATAGCAATTGCACATCCTCCAAAGCCTGCCCCTGTCATTCTTGCCCCAAGGCATCCTTCAAATTTTAGTGCCTCTTCTACTATTGTATCAAGGTGTAATCCTGTAACCTCATAATCATCCTTAAGGGATTTGTGTGATTCAACAAGAAGCTTAGAAAAGGCTTCAATATCCCCCTCTCTTAAAACTTTTACAGCTTCCTTTACCCTCTTATTTTCAGTTATTGCATGGCGTGCTCTTTTTTTGATTATTTCATCTTCAATATAGTTTAAATCCTCTATTTCTGCTTGGCAAAGGTTTTCTATTTGTTTGTGACACCTTATAACCTCAAGTGCCTTATCACATTCTCTTCTTCTTTCATTATACTTTGATTCGCTAAGCTCTCTCCTTTTGTTTGTATTCATTATAACTAAACTTGAATCTTTTAGATTAAATGGAACATACTCATAATATAATGTTGAACAATCAAGCAGAATTGCATTATTTTCTCTTCCTACAGAAACAGCAAACTGATCCATAATTCCACAATTTACACCAACAAATTTATTCTCAACCTCTTGGCACATCTTTGCTATTTCAACTCTATCTACATCTTCACCTTTGTTTTTGTGTATAAGTATATAGGCAGTTAATACTTCAATTGCTGCAGAAGATGAAAGCCCTGCACCATCTGGTAGATTGCTGTAGAATAATATATCAAAACCATTAACCTTATATCCTAATTCTTTAACCTTCTTTATTACTCCCTTTGGATAGTTTCCCCAATCATCCTTTTCATCATATACAATCTCTCTATCTAAATCAATTACAACTTCTCTATCTGCATTTTTAGACCTTAGTCTTATAATGTTATCACTTCTATCTCTAACCATTCCATAAATACCTATTGTAAGAGCACCAGGAAAGACATATCCTCCGTTATAATCTATATGCTCTCCAATAAGATTAACTCTACCTGGAGAAAAATAAATATCAACTCTACCTTCACCATATTCCTTTTCAAACATATCCTTTAGTATTTTTATATCCATAATTATCCCCCTATCTTTTCCAAAAATTTTCTTAATGCTTCCCTTAATTGTTCCGATGTTTGTTCAACTGCAAGAGTATTGCAGGCAGCCCAAGCACCCATTTCAGAAGATGCATAGTATTTTATTCTGTTTGCATCTCTAAGTGGTGGGTAAAACTCTATATGGAAGTGGTAATAATCTTTGCTGTCCTTATACTCATCACTATTAACTGGTGTTTGGTGTATACACATCATATAAGGAAATAATCTATCAAAAAGTGTGTCAAAGGCACCAGTTACCTTCTTTAATATATCTGCTAAATCCCATTTTTCTCTATCATTAAACTCTGTAAAGTTTCCTTTATGAGATTTACTTACTATAAAAACTCCATAAGGATAGTCTGTAAAGAAAGGAATATAGGCAATAAAACTATCATTTTCATATATTACTCTTTCTTTAAACTCCTTTTCCTCTCTATTCATTCTACAAATCATACATTCTTTATGCTCTTCAAAGTATTCTCTACAGGAGTCAAGTTCAACCTTTACCTTAAGTGGAATAAAAGAGTAACCATATATTTGACCGTGAGGATGAGGCATAGTAACTCCAACTTCTTCTCCTCTATTTTCAAATTCAAATATATATTTAATTTTTTCATCCTTTGATAGTTCTTCAAATCTTTCAGTCCAAAGATTAACTAATTTATATATATGTGAAACCTCAAGCTCTGGAAGTGTTTTTGTATGCTCTGGTGAATATAATATAACTTCGCATTTTCCATAGTTTTGTGCTACTTTGTATAGATCATTTCCTAAAATATCTGGTTGCCCCGGTGTTTGAGTTAGTGCTGGAAAATCATTATCGTACTTATATACATCATAATTATCTGGTACTCTACCTGAACCTGGGCAAAAAGGACACCAGTCCTTTGGCATATTAGGCCTTTGTTGTCTATTTGAAGCTACCATAGTCCATGTCTTTAAAAGTGGATTCCATCTTAACTCTGCCATATCCATTCCTCCTTATAGAAAACCTTTTCTATAATCATTATATAACAACAAATACAAAAAATAAATACAAATTTTCAAAAATTTAAAAAAGAGTCATAATTTTTTAATGACTCTTTTCTACTCCTTTAAAAGTAGTCCAACAACATTTCTAACTTTTTCAATAACATCAATATTTACACTACCAATTTTTTTAATAACTATATTATGGGATAAAGTATAAATTTTATCTGCTCTTATACTTGATGTAACTTTTATTTCACCTTCTTGCAAGTCATCATTATTAATGATAATTGAATATTCCTTTGATTCTAAATTCGATGTTATTGCAGCAACCACTATATCTTCTGTAATTAAATTATATTTCGTGTTAGATAAAACAAGTACTGGTCTTTTTTTATTAGACTTTAAATCACTAAATGGTATAGGTATTAATAAAATATCACCTTGCCTATACATCATTCCACACCTCATCATCTTTTTCATTTAGCCAAAAATTCAAACTGCTTTCACTGGCTTGAACCAAATCTTGATATAACTGTTTCTCTTTTTTAAACTTTAAAAATGTTATAAAGTCTATCACTTCTGCAAGCTCATTTTCCTGCATATCCTCAATTAAACTATTTATTATTTTCTTTGCAGTATTCATTAAAATCACCTCAAAAAGCTTTATTATAATTATTATATACCTATTTAATTTTAAATGCTACACCATAGGTGTAGCATTTACATTATTTGGATCTATTCACTTTTCACCTGAGTGATACTTGAGGCATATTCTCCCTTAAGCTCTAACTCTATGCCGTAATTCATAAGGTATGCACCTGATTTAGAATATTCCTTTCCTTCAGTAATTACCTTATATTTTTTATTTGCATCTAATCCCTTTAACTTAACTCTAAATTTTGATTTTGAATAGTTTTGTCTTGGTAAAAATGTAAAGACTACCGACTCATCTTCTAATACATATTGAACTGAATGTATCTCTTCCTTCTCAATTGATGATAACCTATAAAGTTCTCCAAACTGAACAATATGCCTTATTTGTTTATATTCCTCTACCATTTCCTTTGCAATCTTTTTTTCTTCCTCTGTCCATTTATTTATATTTCCGCCAATTCCTAATGTACCCATCATAGCACAGTGGAATCTAAATTTTAAAGGAATTGTTCTGTTGGTTAAAAAGTTAGGACAATCTGTAACCCAAGCTCTCATTGCAATGGCTGGATAGATTAAGCTATAGGACTCTTGTATATTTAATCTATCAAGGGCATCTGTATTATCACTTGTCCAATATTGGTCAAAATATCTTATAGAACCTAAATCCACCCTTCCTCCACCTGAAGCACAGGCTTCAAAATGTACATTAGGATGTTTTTCCCTTAACCTTCTTACAATATCAAAAACTGCCTCTGTATGCTTTATCCATATACTTCTTTTTTCCTTAAGGTTTAGAGCACCTGCCTCTGAAAAGGGTCTATTCATATCCCATTTTATAAAACTTATATCATTTTGTGTTAAAAGCTCGTCAAGTACATTATACACATAATCCTGAACTTCCTTTAAGGTCATATTTAAAACAAGTTGGTTTCTTGCAGTAGTGCATTTTCTATTGTTAAAGTGGTA
>JAOAAJ010000012.1 GCA_026418935.1 Caloramator sp.
TGCTGGAGTTCCTGTAAACCCGTGTATGACAAGGCATCCCTCATCATTACCCTCTAATAGGTATTCTTTTCTTAAGTCAACATCTAAAACTGTAGTTTCCATAATAACTCCCCCTTAATAGAAAAGGTTTTCTTAATTACATTATTGTACATACAATTCCAAATGTCAATATTTTTCAGAAAATATTGACCAAAAATATTGTGACTTATATGAAATACAACTTAGTTTTATCTATTTAATATTTTTATTATAAAATCACAAGTTATTTAACTTAAATTATATTTATAAATAAAAAAATCCCCTATGCAAAAGAAAAATTTTAAAACGCATAGGGGAAAGTTTATGTCATTTATATTTTACCACATTTTATAGAAATTTAAAGAACAATTTCTAAATTTCGCAATAATTTTTATAAAGAAATATTAATAGATTAAATATTTAAGGACTGTTTTAGACAGTCCTTTATAAGCACTCTACTCTATTTCTACCTAAATTTTTTGCTTTATATAATGCTCTATCAGCATTTGTAATTAAGTCTTCTAATGCCAAGTCCTTTTTTGGCTCCAAAGCAGTAACCCCAAAGCTTGCTGTATAATTTATATGTAAATCTAATTTTTTGGAATATACTTTATTCTGCTCAATTACTCTTCTTAAACTTTCAGCCTTTCTATATGCATCTTCAAGGTCAACGCCACTTAATAAAATTACAAATTCTTCTCCACCAAATCTTGCAACAACATCATATTTTCTAACAGAGCTCTTTATTATCTTTGAAAAATTCTTTAAAACTAAATCTCCAACATCGTGTCCATATGTATCATTTATTATTTTGAATTTATCCAAATCAGTCAAAATAACGGCTACGGGCTTCTTTAACCTCTTTGCCCTTGAAAACTCCTCTCTTGCACGTACAAAAAAGGCTCTTCTATTATATACTCTTGTTAAATAATCAAACATAGCCAGTTTTTCAGCCTTTTGCTTTGCTTTAATTATTTCATTTCTATCATTTCTTTCCTTAGTGATATCCTGTATTATACCAACAATTCTAACTGGTTCATTAAACTCATTTCTTATGGGCATACATTTAAATCTTACCCACCTTATCTGCTTTTTACAATCTACTGCCCTAAATTCATCTGTATATGTGTTGTAGTACTTAAAATAATCAATTAATTTAATAAGTTGAAGCCTATTTACAACCCTCTCTCTATCCTCATTATATATGCACGACAACCATAAATTTGAGTCTTTATAGAAATTTTCTATAGAAATTCCCGTAAATTTTTCTGCAGAATTGCTTGTATATACAATCGCCTTTGTCTTTACATCCATAAGGAATGTAATTTCCTCTAAGTTTTCTGTTATCTGTTTCATTACTTCCTTTTGTTCTGAAAGACTTGATGTTAAGTTTTTTATATCTGTAATATCTGTATAAAGAAGACCAAAATAGCCTTGTTCTGGTGAGAATACATCTATACTATACCATCTCTTCCAAACTTCAAAATATTGTTCTATTTTATCCTCTGTTCCATTTGTTGCAACCTCTGAAAAAAGCTTTAATTTATTGCATATAACAAATTGGTTGTCCTTGATATCACTTGCTTTTTTACCTATTATAAAATCTCTCTTTAGTCCAGTTAGCTCTTCAAAGGCTTTGTTTACATATACATATTCATAATCAATAGCTTGCCCATTGTCATAAATTATCTTGTGATAAGCCAATGCATTCTGCATACGACTAAGTATCCGTCTAAAGAATTCACCCTCCATTTGCAACACCCCAGACCAAATAAAAAATATTATCAACTATATTTTAACAAATTTAATAAACATTTTAAACATATTTTTTGAATAGTTGAAATTAATTTATTATTTCAACTTTATTTCTTCCATTTTCCTTTGCCTTATAAAGTCCAGTATCTGCTCTTTTTATTGCTTCTTCAAAGGATTTACTACCACAACAAACTACTTTGCTAATACCAAAACTTGCAGTATATTTTATCTTCTTATCTAAAACTGCAACTTCAGTTTCACTTACTTTTTTCCTTAATTGTTCAATTCTATTATAGGCATCCTCTATATCTATATCACTTAATAAAATAATAAATTCTTCTCCACCAAATCTCGCAACTAAATCCTTTTCCCTAACTGATGTTTTTAATATTTCGGCAAAGTTCTTTAAAACTTGATCTCCTACATCGTGACCATAGTTATCATTTATGCTTTTAAACTTATCTATATCAGTCATAACTAAAACTAAATTATTCCCTTTACCTTTTGCTCTTTTACACCTTTCTTCAGCCAATTGAAAGAAGGCACGTCTATTATAAAGATTTGTTAAATAATCTCTCATTGCCATATTTTCCGCCTTAACCTTCTGCTTAATTATTTCTAATTTATTTTCTATATCCCTCGTTATATCCTCTATTCCAACAACCCTTATTATTTCTCCATTTTCATTTTTAATTGGTAAAAATTTAGACTTAATCCATTTTAATTTTCCTGATTTAGTTATTATTCTAAATTTCTCTACAAATATACCTTTTTCATACATTTCCTTAAGGCTTGTTTCCATATTATATCTTTTCTTTACTTTCTCATAATCATCAGGATGAACCATCTGTTTCCACTTTTGTACATCTTTCCTCATCTCTTTTAAACTCATTTCATATATTCTTTCAAAGGCTGAACTTGCATATGCAACTTCCCTTGTTTTTACATCTTGTAGAAAAGTAGCTTCCTCTAAGTTCTCTGTAATTTGTCTTAGTACTTCCTGCTGTTCTCTTAAACTATCTGTTGTTTTCTTTATATCTGTAATATCGTTAAATAAGGTTGCAAAGTATCCTTTTTCTGGAGAAAAAACATCTATTCTACACCACCTATCCCACAAATCAAAGTAGTGCTCAATCTGGTTTTCTGTTTCTTTTCCTGCTATTTTTGAGTAGTATTCTATCCAATCAAACCTACTTTCCTT
>JAOAAJ010000075.1 GCA_026418935.1 Caloramator sp.
TTGTCGAATAATGTTGAAATTAATAAAAATTATAAATATTTTATATTTTTACATAGAAAGTATAGATTTTTAACAAAATTCGTGTATAATTAAATTTAATATTAATTTACCAATAATTTTCAAATATTTAGTGAAAATTTATACTGGGGGGTGAAAAAGTTGCCAAGGAAAAAACTAAATGCCTTTTTGTTTGAAAAGGATGTTAATAGGTTTATATCTGGCGAACATTTTGAAAGTTATAAATTTATGGGGAGTAAGCTTATAAACTATAGAGGAAAAGATGGAGCAAGTTTTTGTGTTTTTGCACCAAATGCAAAAGAGGTTAGAGTTGTTGGCAATTTTAATGGGTGGAATGGTGAAAAACATAGGATGTATAAAGTTTTAAACACTGGGTTGTGGTGGCTTTTTATAGAGGGTATAGAAGATGGAGAATTGTATAAATATGAAATTCATAAGCAGGATGGAAGTGTGGTTTTTAAAGCTGACCCCTATGCAGTATATTCGGAATTAAGACCAAATACTGCTTCAATTGTTACTGAACTTAAAGAGTATGGATGGAATGATAGGGACTGGCTTGAAAAAAGAGAAAAGACAAATATATATGAATCTCCAGTAAACATATATGAGGTTCATTTAGGTTCTTGGATGAGGGGAGAAAATAATAGATTTTTAACTTATAGAGAGATAGCAGATAAGCTATGCGAATATGTTTTGGATATGGGGTATACTCACGTTGAAATTATGCCAGTATCAGAATATCCTCTTGATGAATCCTGGGGATATCAACCAACAGGTTACTACTCAGTAACAAGTAGGTATGGAAGGCCAGAGGATTTTAAATATCTAATAGACAAGCTCCATCAAAATAATATAGGAGTAATATTAGATTGGGTTCCTGGGCATTTTTGCCGAGATGAACATGGTCTCTACTGTTTTGATGGTGGACATGTATATGAATCTGATAATCCTCTTCTTGCAGACAATTGGGATTGGGGAACAGCAAACTTTGACTATGGTAAAAAAGCTGTTCAGAGCTTTTTGATTTCAAATGCACTATATTGGTTTGAAGAATTCCACGTTGATGGATTAAGAGTTGATGCTGTAGCAGCAATGCTCTATTTAGATTATGGAAAACAGCATATGAATATAAGAAACCAGTATGGTGGAAGGGAAAACCTTGAGGCAGTAGAATTTCTAAAGAAGTTAAATAAGGCTATCTTTGAAAGGGTAAAAAATCCTCTTATGATAGCAGAGGAATCAACTGCTTGGCCACTTGTAACATATCCTGTCCATGATGGAGGACTTGGTTTTAATTATAAATGGAATATGGGTTGGATGAATGATATACTTCGCTATATGCAGACAGATTTTCAATATAGAAGGGATAATCACAATTTAGTTACATTCTCTATTATGTATGCCTTTTCAGAAAACTTTATTCTTCCTTTATCCCACGATGAAGTAGTACATGGAAAGAAGTCTCTAATTGATAAAATGCCTGGAAGTTATGAAGAAAAATTTGCAAACTTAAGGGCTCTATATGGCTATATGATGTGCCATCCAGGTAAAAAGCTTTTATTTATGGGTGGAGAGTTTGGTCAATTTATCGAGTGGAGATTTTATGAGTCATTAGAATGGTTCCTACTAAAATATCCAATGCATGATGCACTAAAGACATATGTTAAAGATTTAAATAGGTTCTATAGGTATAATTCAGAGCTTTTTGAACTTGACCATAAGATGGAGGGCTTTGAATGGATAGATGCATCAAATGTAAATCAGTCAGTATTTTCATTTATAAGAAGAAATAAAGATGGAGATTTTTTAGTAGTTGTATGTAATTTTAATAAGGGTAAGTATGAAGATTTTAGAATAGGAGTACCTGAAAACTGTGAATATGTAGAAGTATTTAATAGTGATAGAGATATTTATGGAGGAAGTAATTTTATAAACGATGAGGTTATAAAGGCTAAAAAAGAGGAATGGCACGGAAGGAAGCAGCATATAAATATAAAGGTTGCACCGCTGTCATTTATAGTATTAAAACCAGTAAAGAAAGCATAGGGGGGTTAACATGCCAAAAAAAGAATTAGTAGCAATGATACTTGCAGGAGGTCAAGGAAGTAGATTAAAAAATCTAACAAGGAACAACGCAAAGCCAGCCGTTCCATTTGGAGGAAAATACAGAATAATTGATTTTACATTGAGTAACTGTGCAAATTCAGGAATTGATACTGTAGGAGTATTAACGCAGTACCAACCTCTTATATTACATACCCACATAGGTATAGGTTCAGCTTGGGATTTAGATAGAAAATTTGGTGGGGTAACGCTGCTTCCTCCTTTTGAAGGTGAATCTGGTGGTAATTGGTATAAAGGAACAGCAGATGCTATATTTCAAAATATAAGCTTTATAGATTATTTTGACCCAGAATATGTATTAATTTTATCTGGTGACCACATATATAAAATGGACTACTCTGAAATGTTAGAATATCATAAAGAAAAAAAGGCTGATGCCACAATAGCAGTAATAGAGGTGCCATTAAAGGATGCATCAAGATTTGGAATTATGAATACAGAGGAAAATGGAAGAATATATGAATTTGAGGAAAAGCCTAAAAAGCCAAAGAGTACACTGGCTTCTATGGGAATATATATCTTTAATTGGCAAAAACTAAAAGCATATCTTAGAGAAGACGAAAAGGATCCTGAATCCCAAAGGGATTTTGGTAAAAATATAATACCTAAAATGTTAAACGGTGGTCTAAGGCTTTATGCATATAAATTTGAGGGTTATTGGAAGGATGTTGGAACAGTAGACAGCTATTGGGAGGCACATATGGATCTTTTAGATGAAGAGAGTGGAATGGATTTAAATGACCCTTATTGGAAGATATATACGGCGGATTATTCCTACCCCCCACAATATATTGGGGCAGATGCTGTTGTTAAAAATTCTCTAATTGTTGAAGGATGTATCATAGAGGGTGAAGTTAAAAATTCAGTTTTATCCTATGGAGTTAAGGTTGGAAAAAATGCAAAGGTAATAGATTCAATAATTATGAACCACACAGAAATAGAAGACGGAGCCTATATATGTAGAGCAATAATAGGAAAAGGCTGTAGGGTAAGAGCAGGAGTTCAGGTTGGAAATTGCCAAGATATTGTTTTAGTTGGTGATAATAAAGATATAAAAGAAAATACAAAGAATGAGTGACTGGGGGGTAATTTATGCTAAAGGACTATATGGGAGTAATTTCTTTAAGTGAGGATGAAAGCAACATAAGAAGCTTAACAGTTCATAGACCGATTGCTTCTATTCCAATATTTGCAAGATATAGAGTTATAGATTTTATGTTGTCAAACATGAAAAACGCGGGCATAACAAATGTTGGTATATTTGTTAATTCAGCATCACGTTCTTTGATTGACCATATAGGTACAGGTAAACCTTGGGATATGAATAGAAAAAACGATGGGGTATTTATATTTAACAGATATTTAAATGCAGCAGTAAACAGCGATATAAAGCTTCTTAAAAACAACCTTGAGTTTTTATATAGGAGCAAAAAGAACAAGGTTATTATGACATCCTCCTATATGATTTGTAATATCGACTTTGAGGAAATTGCCTATGAACACGAAAAAAGCGATGCTGACGTAACAGTAGTGTATAAGAAGGTTGAAAATGGAGACAATATGTTCTTAAATTGTGACACACTTAAGATAGATGAAAACGGAAGAGTTTTAAGTGTAGGAAGAAACCTATGTTTAACAGATACAGCCAATGTAAGCATGGAAATATATATTATGAATAAGGAGTTTTTTATAGACTGCATTTTAAGATGCATACAGGATGGTGGCTGTGACACAATAAAGCAGTATATATTTGCAAACCTTAAGAAGTTTGATGTGAGAGCCTATGAATATAAAGGATATGTAGGATGTATAAATTCTGTAAATTCATATTATAGAGTTTCAATGGATATATTAGAGTATGATGTAATGAATGAACTTTTAAATTCCTCAAGAAGAATTTATACAAAATCCAATGATTCACCTCCTACAAAATATTTGAATGGATCAGAGATAGTAAATTCACTTATTGCAAATGGATGTATAATAAAGGGTACGGTTAAAAATAGCATTATATCCCGTGGTGTTGTTATAGAAGAAGGTGCGGAAGTTATAAATTCAATTGTATTTCCAAAGTGTGTGATAAACAGTAATGTAAAGCTTAAGAATGTGATATTAGATAAGAATGTTGAGATTGAAATGGATAAGGTTTTAATTGGAGATAAGAACTATCCTGTAGTTATTGAGAAGGGCAGCTATGTTGGAATATAAAAGGGGTGATTAAGATGAAGGTGTTATTTGCAGCTTCTGAATGCTATCCGTTCTTAAAAACAGGAGGGCTTGGGGATGTTGCCTATGCACTCCCTAAGGCTTTAAGAAAAATAGGTGTAGATGTTAGGGTTATAATGCCAAAGTATTCAGATATAAATTATGATTTTAAGAGCAAGATGAGGCATATTACCCATTTTGATGTGTGGGTTGGATGGAGAAGGCAGTACTGTGGTATAGAGTACCTTGAGTATGATGGTGTGCCCTTCTATTTTGTAGACAATGAATACTATTTTAAAAGACCAGGTGCCTATGGATATTATGATGATGGTGAAAGATTTTCATATTTTAGTAGGGCAATACTTGAGGCTATATATCATATTGACTTTAAGCCAGATATACTACATCTAAATGATTGGCATACAGCTGTTTCAGCAGTTTTATTAAAACATCATTATTGGCATAGTGATTTCCATAGAAATCTAAAGACAGTCCTTACAATCCATAACTTAAAATTCCAAGGAGTATTTGGAAGGGAAGTATTGGGGGACTTGTTAGGACTTGATGATGGATATTTTGCTGAGGATAAGATGAAGTATTATAATGCGGTTTCCTTTATGAAGGGTGGAATTATATATTCTGATAAGATTACAACTGTAAGTCCAACCTATACAGAGGAGGTTAAGACTCCATTCTATGGAGAGGGACTCCATGGACTTTTAGCAGGAATATCATATAAATTCACGGGTATTTTAAATGGAGTTGATTATGACGTTTATAACCCAGCAACAGATAAGAGTATATATGTAAAATATGACATTAATTCAATAGAAAATAAGAAAAAGAATAAGCTTTCGCTTCAAAGGGAACTAAACCTTGAGGTGAATGAAAATATACCTATGATAGGAATAGTATCAAGACTTACAGACCAAAAAGGTTTTGATTTAGTTGCTAACGTTATTGAGGAAATCTTAAGGCAGGATGTTCAGCTTGTTGTTTTAGGAACAGGACAATATGTTTATGAAGATTTATTTAGATATTATGCTTCTATATATCCATCAAAGGTATCTGCAAATATATGCTTTAATGATAGCTTATCAAGAAAGATATATGCAGCAAGTGATATGTTCCTAATGCCTTCATTGTTTGAACCTTGTGGAATTGGTCAGCTTCTTGCTTTAAGATATGGTTCAGTTCCAATAGTTAGAGAAACAGGAGGACTTAAGGATACAGTAAAACCATACAATCAATTTACAGGAGAGGGTTGGGGATTCTCCTTTAGAAATTACAACTCTCATGAAATGTTAAATATAATAAAATATGCAGTTTCTGTTTATAGAAACAACAAAAATGCTTGGTACCATTTAATAAAACACGGGATGGAAAGAGATAATAGCTGGAACAATTCTGCAAAACTATACAAAGGTTTATATGAAGGAATTTAGGTGGTGATTATATGAATTTGACTAAGGAACAGATAAAGAGTGATTATCAGAAGAAACTTATAAATTTGTTTGCAGAGGACTTAGAGGAGTCCTCTGTATTACATCAATATATTGCACTTGCTGAACTTGTTAAGGAATATAGCTTTGAAAGATGGATGATGACAAATAAAAAGTATAAAAAGGAAGGTACAAAGCAGGTTTATTATTTTTCAATGGAGTTTTTGCTTGGGAAGCTACTTGAAAATAACCTAATTAATTTGGGTATAAAGGATATGGTAGAAGAAGCGCTGGAGGATTTAGGGGTAAGGCTTGAAGAACTTAAAAATGTTGAGAGAGAAGCAGGACTTGGGAATGGTGGACTTGGAAGATTGGCGGCTTGTTTTTTAGATTCAATGGCAGCACTATCTATTGCAGGTCACGGTAATGGAATAAGGTATAAATATGGTTTTTTTAGGCAGCAAATAAGGGATGGATATCAGGTTGAAACACCTGATGATTGGTTAAGGCACGGCTATCCTTGGGAGATTAGAAGGGTAGACAAATCTGTTATTGTAAAGTTTGGGGGTTATGTATACTTTACAACTGAAAATGGGCGTTTTGTTGCAAAACACGAGGGATATGAGGAGGTACTTGCAGTTCCCTATGATGTTCCAATAATAGGTTATGGAACGGATACTGTAAATACATTAAGACTATGGAGTGCAGAGGTAAAAAATAAGGATTTTGATTTTGAAAGCTTTAGTGCGGGGGACTATACTAAAGCTATAGAATATAAATATTCTGTTGAATCTATATCACAGGTTTTATATCCTGATGATACAACAGAAAAGGGAAAACTATTAAGACTAAAACAGGAATACTTCTTTGTTAGTGCTGGTGTTCAAAGTATTATGAGAACTTTTAAAAAGATGGGACACTCAATATATGATTTTCATAAATATGTTGCAATACACATAAATGATACACATCCAGCACTTGCTGTTGCTGAACTTATGAGGATATTAATAGATGATGAAGAACTATCTTGGGAGGATGCTTGGGATATAACTACAAAAACAATGGCCTATACAAACCATACTATTATGTCTGAGGCGCTTGAAAAGTGGCCTGTGGATATGATTAAAAGGCTTCTGCCAAGAATATATACAATAATAGAAGAGATAAATAGAAGGTTCTGCCAAGAGCTCATGGAAAGATATAATAATGACTGGAATAAGGTTGACAGAATGGCGATTATAAGCGGTGGATGGGTTAAGATGGCCAATCTTGCTATTGTGGGAAGCCATAGCGTAAATGGAGTTTCAAAGCTTCATACTGAAATACTAAAAAATCAAGAATTAAAGGATTTTAACGAATACTATCAAGGTAAATTTAACAACAAGACAAATGGAATAACCCATAGGAGATGGCTAATAAAGGCAAATCCAGAGCTTACCAATCTTATTGCAAATACAATTGGATGTGAATTCTTAAAAAATCCAAAAGAGCTAATAAAACTTGAAGGCTATAAGGATGATAAGGCATTCTTAGATAAGCTTGCAAAGATTAAATACAATAATAAAGTGAAGCTTGCAGATTATATAAGAAGAACTCAAGGGATAAAGATAGACCCTAATTCAATATTTGATGTACAGGCAAAGAGACTACATGCCTATAAAAGACAGCTTCTTAATATTCTGCACGTTATAAATTTATATAATGAGCTTATTGATAATCCAAATTTGGATATTGTTCCACATACATTTATATTTAGTGCAAAGGCAGCACCAGGATACTATCTTGCAAAGAAGATTATAAAACTTATAAATAGTGTAGGTGAAAAGGTAAATAATGACCCTAAGATAAATAACAAATTAAAGGTTGTTTTTGCTGAAAACTACAACGTATCATTGGCAGAAAAGCTCATTCCAAGTGCTGAGGTAAGTGAGCAGATTTCAACAGCTTCAAAGGAAGCCTCAGGTACAGGCAATATGAAGTTTATGATGAATGGGGCTATTACTTTAGGAACACTTGATGGTGCAAATGTTGAAATCTATGAAGAGGTTGGAGATGAAAATATAATTATATTTGGTATGACTTCTGAAGAGGTAATTAATTATTATAAAAATGGTGGATACCATTCTTGGGATTTATATTATCAAGATAGAAGATTAACAAGAATACTAAACGAACTTGATGATGGCTATTTTGCACCAAAGGGAGAGTTTAGGGAGATATTCAATCATCTACTAACCCACAATGATGAGTACTTTGTACTAAAGGATTTTGCCTCCTACTGTGAAGCACAAAGAAAAATAAATGAATTATACAAGGACAAATTAAAATGGAATAGGATGTCCTTAATCAACATTGCACATTCTGGAAGATTCTCAAGTGATAATACAATACTTGAATATGCAAGGGATATTTGGTTTAAATAAGAAAACAAAAGGTGCAAATCACCTTTTGTTTTTTTATTTTATTCCGCAAACTACATACATTTCATCATTATCTATAACAAGATTTACATAAAGGTATTTTGAAAATATGTTTGCTGTATCTATTGCAGGAGGAAGCCTATCATCTTTTACTTCCTGATGACGGCTGTGGACTTTGTTTATTTTTTCCCTTGAGTCGGAATGGGCAACTACAAGCTTTCCACCCTTAGTTAACATATTTGAAAGATGCCTAATTAGGGCATCCTTATCATAAAAATGTGGATAGGCAGAATAGACAATAATAAAATCATACATTCCTTGATGTTCCATTATATCTTGTGTTATAAAATTAATCTTACAATTATCATATTTTGATTTTGCAATCTCTATCATTTTTTCAGATATATCAACAGCAGTTATTGAATTTGGATTATATTTTAAAAGGAAGGATTCAAGTATTCCTGTTCCACAGCCAACGTCAAGTATATTTAAATTATCCTTTATATCTATTAATTTTAGTATTTTTTCTATTTTCCCTTCGTCGTGTTTTGTTATTTCATCCCAAACAGGTGCAAGTCTATTAAAAAATTCTCTTTGGTCCATTTTTTACCTCCTATTATTTTGTTACAATATTATTATAACAAAATAAATACTTTATAAAAGGGTGGTTAAAATGAATAGTGAAATCGACTGTATAGGATTATTTTGTCCAATACCTGTAATCAAAGCAAAAATAGCTTATAAAAATATAAAAAGCCATGAATCTATAACTATTGTTACAGACCATAGCTGTACGCAACAGGGTATTTTAGAGGCATTTAAAAATTATAATTGCAAAATAGAAATAGAAGATAATGCTGGGATATGGTATATAAGGATAACTAAACTTTAACAGAAGGTATCCTTTCCGTGTTTAAGTATAAATTCAATAAACTCCTTTACATAGTTTTTATTTAATATGTCCCTATTGTAGATTAAATAAATATCACAAAGGCAGGACATACCTTCTATGGGAAGGGCAGAAATTATGCCTGTGTGAACCTCTGATTTTACTGAGGTATAGGGCAATATTGATGCTCCCATTCCAGCAATTATAGATGCCTTTATTGATTCTATTGTATTTAATTCCATCTCAAGTCTTATATTTTCTTCTTTAATTGAAGTGTCTATTATATATCTAATACCGTTATCTTTAGATAATAGTATTAATGGGATTTCTGATAACTTATTTATATTCATTTTATTTTCATTTATTTTATATTTCTTTGGATTATAAACAAATACTAAGTCATTTGCACAAATCTTTTTACTCTCTATTTCATTACTTACAAATGGTTTATCAATAAACCCGATGTCTGCTATTTTGCTTTGGATACCTTCTATAACCTTTTTAGTATTTTCAATCTTTATATCAAATTTTATATTAGAATGTTTTGTCTTGTATATGTAAACTGAACAGGGAAGAAGATATTCACCTACTATATTACAGCTTAATATTTTTATTTCACTTATTTTGTTATGTAGTGATTCGTTTATATCTGATAACATATTTTCATATAGGTTTATTATTGATTCAGCATATTCAAGTAAAATTTCCCCCTCTTTTGTAAGTTCTACTCCTTTATTACTTCTAATTAACAGTGAACATCCAATATTTTTTTCAAGGTTTTGAAGTTGCTGACTTAGGGCAGATTGAGTTAGGTGTAGTTTATTTGATGCCTTTGATATGCTGTTTTGTCTTACTGTTTCTCTAAAGGAAATTAAACTTTGTATGTTCATTTAAAACAACCCCTTATATCTTATCTAACTCTATTATATAATCAACTTATCATTAGTTTCAATTATTCTAAATTATTTATATATTCATAAGAAAAACTAATACAGCATTAAAATTACTAATGACAAAAAATTAACAAGATATATTATAATTATAAATGTAAAGAAAATTCTATAAATAAAACGGTTAATCTATTAACAAATAAGGGGGGATTTATGTGGGAGAAACAAAAATTCAAGTTTCAACAAGGGAGAAGACAAAAAAGAAAAAAGTAAACCAAATTCCTTTTGGAGTAGTACTACTTATTGCAATTATAGGCGTAGGATTTTTTGTAGCAAACAAATCACCTAAATCAGCACTTATGTGGATGTTTGGAGTTGCTTTAGGTTACACTTTACAAAGGTCCAGATTTTGTTTTACAGCTTCAATGAGAGACCCAGTTTTAACAGGAAGCACATCTTTAACTAAGGCGGTTGTTATTGCAATTGCAGCTGCAACAGTTGGATTTGCATCAATTCAATATGCTGCATTCTTAAAGGACCCCGCAAAGATACCAGGCAACATTTCACCAGTTGGACTTCATACTGCAATTGGAGCAATAATGTTTGGTATAGGGATGGTTATTGCAGGTGGATGTGCCTCAGGAACACTTATGAGAGTTGGAGAAGGTTTTATGATGCAATGGCTATCATTGGTTTTCTTTATAATAGGTTCACTTTGGGGAGCACATGATTTTGGATGGTGGTCAAAGACTTTAATTTCAAAAACAAAGCCAGTATTTTTACCAAACGTATTAGGATGGCCATTTGCAATACTTATTCAGTTTGGATTGTTATTTGTAATATACATTGTTGCAGATTGGTATGGCAATAAAAATATGAATGAATAAAGGGAGGAATTTACTATGGCAGAATACAGATTAGATTGTTTAGGAGAAGCTTGTCCAGTACCACTACTTAAAACTCAAAAGAAGATGGAAACTTTAAAGGTTGGAGATATATTAATAGTTGAAATTGACCATAGCTGTGCAGTAAAGAATGTTCCAGAATGGGCAAGAAAAGAAGGATACAACGTAGAAATAGAAGAAGTAGATGATGGTCAATGGGAAATATATATTGAAAAAACAAAATAGTAGCTTATTTAAATATATAATGAGGGGGGATGTAAATGAAAATTCAAGATAATCCATATTACAAGAAATTATTAAAGGATCCTTGGAGCTACACAGCAGGGGCAGTTATATTAGCACTTTTAAACATAGGTTTGTTTGCATCAACTGGTAAACCTTGGGGTGTAACAACACCTTTTTCATACTGGGGTGCATGGATATATAAGGCATTAGGGGGAAATCCTGAAGGCTGGTTCTATTTCCAACAAAAAGCACACGCAGACGCTATCAAGGCAGGTTTTTGGATGGATGGACATAGTGTATCAAACTTAGGTATTATATTTGGTGCATTTTTAGCAACACTTCTTGCATCACAATTTAAGATTAAAAAGATTAAGTCTTGGAAGCAGGTTGTGGCTGCTATTATAGGTGGACTTTTAATGGGATATGGTGCAAGACTTTCCTTTGGATGTAATATAGGTGCTCTATTTAGTGGTGTTGCATCGATGTCACTACATGGATGGGTATTTATGATATTCATATTTGTTGGAGCATTCATTGGAAGTAAGCTATTAGTAAAATACTTTATGTAATATATGGCTCGGGAAACCGAGCCTAATCTTTAGGAGGGTTAAATATGGAGAAAAAGCACGAGTATTATGATGTTGCAATAATAGGTGGAGGTGCAGCTGGGCTTACAGCAGCAATATATTGTGGACGTGCAAGACTTAAAACAATATTATTCGAAAAATCACTTTTAGGTGGACTTGCTACCTATACAAGCGAAATAGAAAATTATCCAGGCTTCCCAGAGGGAGAGACAGGAACAGGATTAATGAACCTATTTACAAAGCAGGCTAAAAAGTTTGGAGTTAATATAAAGCAGACTGATGTAAAGGCAGTAAATTTAGAAGGAAAGGATAAGACACTTGAGACATTTAGGGTAATTTACCATGCTAAGGCAGTTATAATTGCAACAGGTGGAAAACCAAGATTAACAAAGGCACTAAATGAAGAAAACTTCCTATATGATAAGGGTATATCCTTCTGTGCTACCTGTGATGCTGCATATTATACTGATAAAACGGTAATGGTTATAGGAAGTGGAGATGCTGCAATAGAGGAAGGAATATTTTTAACAAAGTTTGCAAAGAAGGTTATTGTTTCTGTTATTCATGATGTTGGTATAATGGATGCAAATAAGATAGCACAGGAACAGGCAATGAATAATCCTAAAATGGAGTTTATATGGAATACAATGGTTCACTCCTTTGAAGGAGAGGAAAGATTAAATAAGGTTGTGTTAAAGAATGTTAAAACAGGTGAGCTAATTGATGTTCCTGTAGATGGTTGTTTCTTGTTCATTGGATATGAGCCAAATACAGAAATATTTAAAGGACAAATTAACATGAATAAGAACGGATATATTATAACAGATGAAAATATGCAGACAAATATAGATGGAGTATTTGCGGCAGGAGATGTTAGAGCAAAGGCAATAAAACAGGTTGCAACAGCAGTTGGAGATGGAGCGATTGCTGGAATTATGGCAGAAAAGTATGTTGCAGAATATGAGCTTTTTGAAAATGAAATAATGCAGAAGGATAAGATAGGTCTTATTTATCTTTGGTCTCCAATCGATGAAAAGAGTAGGGAGAGCCTAAAGGTTATTGAAGATATTGAAAGGGAATACAGAGATATATTAAAGGTATTTAAAATAGATGTTTATAAAAATGCTACACTTGCTGCAAGATTGGGTGATGTTGAGGCACTTACATTGTATTATACAAAGGAAGGTAAGGTTGTAAAGAAGGATAATAATATTGAAAAGGATGCAATAATTGAAAATTTAAAGGCTTTAGCATAAATATAAAGTTTAAAACAAAAAACTCCATTGAAGATTTTAAGTAATCTTTAATGGAGTTTTTTAACTAAAACTATTAAAATTTTAGCTTTATATATGATTTTAAATATAATTATATAGATTAATTTTGCAAACTATGTTTAAATCTGAAATAGAATATAAATGCAATTACTTGACATACTGCTGCAAATACTATTATTGATAATATTGATATTTCATATAGATAGCCCATAACAACACTTCCAATTAGCATTGATATTCCATATATAGTATAGAAAATTCCATAGGCTCTTCCACGTACATCTTTGGTTGTTATATCAGCAATTGCAGCCTTTAATATAGTCTCATGAATACTCATTACAATTCCCCAAAGCATAACAGATACTACTGCAAGATACATATTTTTAGAAAAGCCTAAAATTACAAGCCCTATTGAAAGAATAGGAACAAACATAAGGGCCTTAAATCCTTTTTTGTCATAGTATTTTCCAATAATAAGAGCAAATAATCCATCAAGTGCCATTGCAACAGCATACAGTGTAGGGATTACCCCTTCTAATATTATCTTTTTATTTAAGAAATGGTAGGATAATATTGGGAAGTTTACAAAACCTACTATACTAAAGAAGATAAACAGTGAGTAGTTTATAAACTTTTCAGTATAAACAGCCTTATTATTTTTAATTTCAGTTTTTGTTTCTGATTTCACATCTTCTTCAAGTTCCTTTGGATTAGGAACTCTAATTCTTGCAAATATTATAAAGGCAATAGTTAAAAGTGCTGGTATTAACATAAATTTAAAACCTGCTTTATACGTTCCTGTAAGTGTTAGGGCAAAAGTAAATACAAGTGGACCAATTAGAGCACCAAGTTGGTCAACGGCCTCTAATATACCAAATCCAAAACCAGTTCCAACGTGTTTAGTTGCATGGGATAGCATTGAACTTTTTCCTGGACTTCTTATTGCTTTTCCAAGCCTTTCACATAGTACAAATATTGCAGCAACCTTCCAAGTACTTGAGAAACCTAATAGTGGAACTGATAGTAAAAGAGCATATCCAAGAATAGTAATTGGCCAATCCATTCCAGTTTTATCAACAATATATCCAGAAATTAGTCTAAAAGTATAACCTAAAAATTCCCCAAGCCCAGTTATAAGTCCTATTATTGTAGCAGTTGCACCTAAGGAGGCAAGATACGTTCCATATACGCTTCTTGCACCTTCATAGGTAACATCACCTAAGGCACTTATGATGCCAAATAGGATAATAAATTCAATAGCAATTTTTTTCTTATCTTTCAATTTTATCCCCCTCCTTTACTCACTATGAATATTATAATATTTTATACTTATTAGTACAATAGCTTATGGGAATAATATATGTTACATAAGAAAATTTTAACACCAAATTAACTTTACAGATTACATATTTATAATTTATTATATAATTAAATAATATTAAGAGGTGATAATATGAGAATAGCAGTTATATCAGATATTCACAGCAATATATATGCTCTTGAGAAGGTATTTGAGGATATAGAAAAGAGAAATGTTGATTTTATAGTATGTTTAGGAGACCTTGTAGGCTATGGAACCCATCCAAACGAAGTAATTGAACTTATCAGAAAGAAGAACATACTAACGATAATGGGAAATTATGATGATGCAGTTGGATTTGAAAGAATGGTTTGTGGATGCGATTACAAAGACCCAAAGGATGCTGAAAATGCTGCAATATCACTTGGTTGGACAGTAGAAAACACAACTGATGAAAACAAGAGATTTTTAAGAGAACTACCAAAGGAGGCAGTTTTGACCTTTGAAGATAGAACGTTTATATTTGTTCATGGTAGCCCAAGAAAAATAAATGAGTACCTAAAGGAAAATTCAAAGGAAGCAGAAGAGGTTATGGGGGAAATAAGCCACGATATTTTAGTTTGTGGTCATACGCATATACCATATTTTAAAAGGTATTACAACAAGATGTTAATAAACTCAGGTAGCGTTGGTAAACCAAAGAATGGAAGGCCAGATGCAAATTATATTATTATAGATTCAAATGAAGAATTAAAGGTTGAAATAATGTATGTACCTTATGACTACGAAAGGGCTGCACAGGATATGGAGGAGGCAGGAATGCCAGAGAGCTTTATAAATAACATAAGAACAGGAAGGGCATAAAAGCCCTTTTTTACTTATATATTGCAGAGAATTGTTTAGAGAATTATAATATTATTAACGATAGGATAAGGGGTGTTAAAGGTGACACAAGAGGAAATGATAGTTAAAATATTTAAGGCGTTAGGACATCCAATAAGATATAAGATAGTAAAGTTTTTATTAGATGGACCAGAGTGTGTTTGTAAGCTTAATGAAAATATAGAGTTTAGTCAGTCAAACCTTTCACAGCATTTAAGAATATTAAAGGATGCTGGGGTAGTTAAGGGAGAAAAGGTTGGACTTAATATTCACTATAGTTTAGCATCTGATGAAATAAAGGAACTATTTGTTGCTGCTGATAAGGTTGTTGAGGCAAAATTAAGGCAGTTAAAATAAGTTAATAAAAGGTGTCAGCCACCTTTTGTTAACTTATTACAAATATTTCTGACAAATCTCACCTTGACATAGTTAAATAAAATATATATAATGTAATAGTCAGCACATGGAGAGATGGCTGAGTTGGTCGAAGGCGCGCGACTGGAAATCGCGTATACGGCTAAAACCGTATCGGGGGTTCGAATCCCCCTCTCTCCGCCATGACCGTGCTAGATG
>JAOAAJ010000081.1 GCA_026418935.1 Caloramator sp.
TGGGATAAGTGTATAACCCTTTTGAGATACAAGACCTGCAAGCCTTCTTATCTCACTTTTATGCATAAGAAGTCTTCTTGGTCTTAATGGATCCTTATTAAATATATTTCCCTTTTCATATGGGCTTACATGAAGATTATAAACATAAATCTCTCCGTTTTTTACTTCAGCATAGCTGTCCTTTAAGTTAGCCTTTCCAAGTTTAATAGACTTTACTTCTGTTCCAACCAGCTCAATTCCTGCCTCATAAGTTTCTTCTATAAAGTAGTCGTGTCTTGCTTTTCTGTTTTCTGCTAAAGTCTTATTTTCACCCTTCATATTAACCACCATCATAACTCGTGTATTTATTAATATATAATATTCTTTCTTTAATGTCAATATATCATATATTTCTAAAAAAGTAAAGTTTACTTGTAATATAAAAGTTCCGCTTGGCAAAATAAAAGCCTAAACGGAACCTTAATTAGAAATGACTTAAAAATTCTTTTAATCTATCACTTTTTGGCTGTGTAAATATAACATCTGGAGTACCTTCCTCAACAATAGTTCCTCCATCCATAAATATTATCCTATCCCCAACTTCCTTTGCAAAATTCATCTCGTGAGTTACTATAACCATTGTCATTCCTTCATAGGCAAGTTCCTTCATTACTGTTAAAACTTCCTTTACCATTTCAGGGTCAAGGGCTGATGTTGGTTCATCAAAGAGCATAACATCTGGCTCCATTGCAAGTGCCCTTGCTATTGCAACCCTCTGCTTTTGTCCGCCTGACAATTTTGCAGGGTAATAATCTGCCTTGTCACTAAGTCCAACTCTTCTTAATAGATCAAGTGCAATTCTGTTTGCATCATCAGAAGGCTTTTTCTTGAGTTTCATTGGAGAGAGCATAATATTCTCAAGTACAGTCATATTTGGGAATAGATTAAAGCTTTGAAACACCATCCCCATCTTCTGCCTCACTTTATTAATATCAACATCTTTTTCATTTATCTTTATTCCTTCAAATATAACATCTCCACTCTCTGGCACCTCTAAGAGGTTTAAACACCTTAAAAGCGTACTTTTTCCCGAACCACTTGGGCCTATTATTACAACCACTTCACCCTTTTCAATCTTTAAATCAACATCCTTTAAAACGTGTAGATTCTTAAATCTTTTATTTAACTTCTTAACCTCAATCACTTAACTTCAATCTCCCTTCTAATTTACCTAATAGTTTTGAAAGTGTAAAAGTAAGCATAAAGTAAATAAGCGCCGCAATAATAAGTGGTTCAAAGGGTCTAAATGTAACACCTCTTACAGTATCAGCATTGTACATAAGTTCGTGTATACCAATTATTGAAACTATTGATGATTCCTTTATAACTACAATAAATTCATTTACAAGAGCAGGAAGTATATTTTTAAATGCTTGAGGATAGATTACATATCTCATAGCCATCCTATAAGTCATTCCAAGGCTTCGTGCCGCCTCCATCTGTCCTTTATCTACTGATTGAATACCAGACCTTATAATCTCTGCCACATAAGCTGCACTGTTTAATGATAGTGTAGCAATACCTGATGCAATATCTCCCAAATCTCCTCCTATCAATCTTGAAAAATCAAGTCCATAGTAGATGATAAATAGCTGAACAAGGAGGGGAGTACCCCTCATAAATTCAATATATGCTGTTGATACTGCCTTTAAAATTTTGTTATTAGAAATTCTCATCAAGGATAAAATAGTTCCAAAAATTATACCTAATATAACTGAGAAAAAGGCTATAAGCACTGTAAATTTTGTACCTTGTATAAAAAAGTTATAATATTTAGGTAAAAAATCAAAGTTCACTTGTCTACCTCCTTATTAATCTACAAGTTCATTTGCCTTTATAACAAACTCATCTATCTTCTTTTCATCCATAAGCTTCTTTAGAGTCTTATTTATCTCATCTAAAAGTGCCCCTGAATTCTTTCTTACAGCAATTGCTGAACCTGCATCCTCATTTGGAAGCTTTATTTCTGATATTGCTAAATCAGTATTTTTGTTTACATTTGCCTGAGCAACTGGCTGTTCTATAATTGCTGCATCAATCTTTTTATCCTTAAGGCTTAAAAATATATCAGAAATTTTTCCAAGTGCCTTTATTTCAGAATTTGACATATATTTTTGTGCAAGTCCCTCTTGAATTGAACCCTTTTGTACTCCTACTTTTGCACCCTTTAAACTCTCTAAAGTTTTATACTTATCTTTATCCTCTGCACGAACAACTACAGTTTGTACTGCATAATAGTAAACTTCTGAAAAATCAACGCTCTTTTTTCTCTCCTCAGTTGGAGTCATACCAGATACAATAAAGTCAATCTTGCCTGCTTGAAGTGCAGCAAGTAAACCTTCAAACTTCATATCCTTTATTTCAAGTTCAACACCTAAATCCTCTGCAATCTTCTTTGCTATATCAATATCAAATCCTACTATCTCATCTTTACCGTTAATAACCTTGTGGAATTCATATGGTGGATAGTCTGCACTTGTTCCTAAAACAATCTTTTTAGCCTTTTTTATTTTACTAAGTTCATCTTGTTTTGTATTTTTATTACATCCAACTGTTGAAATCATCAAAATTAGACACATTAATATAGACATAATCTTTTTCATACTATTCTACCTCCATCAAAATATATTTTTTATTTCCCTTCTTGAGTATGTTTAAATAATCAATATATTCATATATATCTTCATATATGTCCTTAGAGAAACTCTTAAGTTCTACTAAATTTAAATCCTCTATTGACCTATTTTTTTCTTCACAGTAAAGTACAATCCTTCCTACAATCTCGTGGGCATCCCTAAAGGGTACTCCCTTTTTTACAAGATAGTCAGCAACCTCGGTTGCATTTATATATCCCTTTTTTAGGGATTTTAGCATCTCCTCTTTATTAACCTTCATTGTGTCAATAACCCCAGTTATAACATCAATACAGATGTTTACTGTATCTAACGCATCAAAGAAACATTCCTTGTCCTCTTGCATATCCTTGTTGTAGGCAAGAGGAAGAGCCTTTAACACAGTAAGAATATTTATTAAGCCTCCATACACCCTTCCTGTCTTTCCTCTTATAAGCTCAAGAGAATCTGGATTTTTCTTTTGAGGCATTAGGCTACTTCCTGTTGAATATTCATCGCTTAATGTTATAAACCTAAATTGAGGTGTCGACCATATTATAATCTCTTCAGACAGCCTACTTAAGTGCATCATAAGTATCGAAAAAGCTGATAAAATCTCTATAATATAATCCCTATCACTTACACTGTCTAAATAATTTTGAGTTATGCACCTAAAACCAAGCTCCCCTGCTGTAAATTCTCTATCTATTTCATTTGTTGTTCCAGCAAGTGCACAGCTTCCAAGAGGGCTCTCATCTAAAAGATAGAGTGCATTTAAAAGTCTTTTTTTGTCTCTTTTTATCATTTCGACATATGCCATAAGGTGATATCTGAAGGTTATAACCTGTGCTGGTTGAAGATGAGTAAAGCCAGGCATTAAATATTCATTTTCCTTTCCCTTTTTTATTAAACAATCAATTAATTTAGCAATTTTTAAAACTATATTTAAAACCTCATCCTTTACAAACATCTTCATATCAACAGCAACCTGGTCATTCCTACTTCTTGATGTATGAAGCTTCTTTGCAACATCCCCTATTCTTTCTAAAAGTTTTGCCTCTACAAAGGAGTGGATATCCTCATAATCTCCCTCAAGCTTTAAAATCCCATCTTCTATATCCTTTAATATACCTTCAAGTCCACCTACTATCTTGTCCACTTCTTCTCTACTTAATATATTTACCTTACCAAGCATTTTAACGTGGGCTATACTTCCCTTAATATCCTGCCTATATAATCTTTTATCTATATTAAAGGAGTTATTAAATTTCTTCATAAGCTCATTTGTATCTTTATTAAATCGTCCACCCCATAGCTTCATATACTCACTTCCTCTTTAAACTTTTGCTTTAAAGCTTTAATTTTTACAGGAAGTCCAAAGAGCTTTATAAAACCTTCTGCATCCTTATGGTTATAAAGCTCACTAAATCCAAAGGATGAAATCTCTTTGTCATATAGTGCATTATCTGTAAACACACCATAAGGTATAACATTTCCCTTAAATAATTTTAGCTTTACCTTTCCTGTAACGTTCTTTTGTGTAATATCTATAAAGGCATCAAGTGCCTCTCTTATTGTTGTAAACCAAAGACCGTTATATACAACTTCTGCATATTTATGCACTAATATCTCTTTGTAATGAAGCGTTTCTTTATCTAAAACTGCATATTCAAGTTCTCTATGGGCTGCATATAATATCGTTCCCGCTGGTGTCTCATAAACTCCTCTTGACTTCATACCAACAAGTCTGTTTTCTAATATATCAACAATCCCTATTCCGTGCTCGCCACCAAGCTTGTTTAAATATTCAATTATCTCAACCAAGTCGCATATTCCATCTACTGATTTTACCTCTCCCTTTTCAAAGACAACCTCTATATAATCTGGCTCATCCTTTGCCTTCTCTAAAGGACTTACAATATCATACATAGATGGATTATGTGGATTTTGTATATCCTCTAAATCCCCACCTTCGTGACTTATATGCCATAGATTTTTATCAACCGAATAAATCTTTTCCTTTGTTACTGGTACTTCTATTCCCTTTTCATTTGCATAATCTATAGCATCTTCTCTTGACTTTATATTCCACATCCTCCAAGGTGCAATAACTTTTATATTTGGATTTAATGCATATATTGAAACCTCAAATCTAACTTGGTCATTACCCTTTCCTGTACAGCCGTGGGCAATATATTTTGCCCCTTCCTTTTCTGCAATTTCAACAAGCTTTTTAGTTATCAATGGTCTTGCAAAGGAGGTTCCTAAAAGATATTTTCCTTCATACATCGCTCTTGCTTTTATTGCCCTTGATAAATATTCATAGGCAAATTCACGTCTTGCCTCCTCTATATAAACCTTAACTGCTCCAGATTTTAAGGCTTTTTGTCTTATGTACTCAGTATCCTCATCTTGTCCAACATCAACATATACTGCTACTATCTCTAAATCAAAGTTTTCCTTTAGATAAGGAATGATTATAGATGTATCTAACCCACCAGAATAGGCTAAAACAACCTTATCCATCCTTTCACCTCCGAATTAATATTCAATTTATGTTTATAATTATACATATTCTTTTATTATTATGCAAGTATTTTTATAATATTTTTTCTATGTTTATAAAAAATAAAAGCCAGGTATTTTTTACTACCTGACTTCTATTTTAAAATATTAGGCATCTATTCATCCTCATACTCATCCGCAATTACAAAGTCTATTGTCCTTGTTTCTAAATCTGCCTTTACAACCTTTATAACAACTTTATCACCTAATCTATACCTCTTCTTTGTTCTCTCTCCAATTAGGCAGTGGTGCTTGTCATCATAGATATAGTAATCATCCGTTAAGTTACTAATGTGTACTAACCCTTCTATAGTATTTTCAAGTTCAACAAACATACCAAAGGATGTTACAGATGATATTATACCTGGATAAACCTGACCTATTCTTTCCATCATATATTCAACCTTCTTGATATCATCTGTCTCCCTTTCTGCCTCCTGTGCTATTCTCTCCATATCGCTTGACTGTTTTGATGCCTCTTCAACAAACTTCTTTAGTTTTTGTTCTCTCTTTTGGTCTATCTTTCCCTTTAGATGTTCCTTAATAATTCGATGGATTATTAGGTCTGGATATCTTCTTATTGGTGATGTAAAGTGGCAGTAGTATTTTGCTGCAAGCCCAAAGTGTCCAGTACATTCTGGTGAGTACCTTGCCTGCTTTAGAGACCTTAGAAGAAGCGTACTTACTACAACTTCCTCATCCTTGCCCTTTACCTGCTCCAATATATCCTGTAGTACCTTTGGATGTACTTCCCTTGTAACCCTTAATATATATCCAAGGTTGTGTATAAATTCACTGAAGTTTTGAAGCTTTTCCTCATCTGGGTCCTCGTGGATTCTATATACAAAGGGTACACCAACCCAATACATATGTTCTGCAATAGTTTCATTACATACAAGCATAAACTCCTCAATTATCCTATTTGCTATTTCTCTCTCATAAGGTTTTATCTCAATTGGCTTACCCTTTTCATCAAGAACAATCTTACATTCCTCAAAATCAAAATCAAGTGCACCACGCTGCATTCTCTTTTTGTATAAAATTAAGCATAGTTCCTCCATAAGTTTAAAGTCTTCAAGTAAGTAGTCATATTTTTTCATAAGTTCAGGGTCTTTGTCTCTTAATATTTTAGTAACATCTGTATATGTCATTCTCTCGCTTGTTTTAATGACACTTTCAAATATTTCGTGACTTACTACCTTTCCATTTTCATCTATAACCATTTCACAGCTTAAGGTCAATCTATCAACCTTAGGATTCAAGCTACACAATCCATTTGAAAGCTTCTTTGGAAGCATTGGAATAACTCTATCCACAAGATATACACTGGTTCCTCTCTTAAAGGCCTCTTTATCAAGTGGAGAACGTTCCTTTACATAGTAGGTAACATCTGCTATGTGAACTCCTAATTTGTATTTTCCATCTGGAAGTTTTTCAATAGATACAGCATCATCTAAGTCCTTAGCATCCTCACCATCTATTGTAACTATCTTTTTATCTCTTAAGTCTCTACGTTTTTTAATTTCAGCCTCTGGTATCTCATCTGGTATTGCATTTGCATATTCCTCAACTTCCTTTGGGAATTCCTCTGGAAGATTGTATTTTTTAATAACAGATAATATATCAACACCAGGTGTATTTATGCTTCCAAGAACTTCAACAATCTTTCCTTCTGGATTTCTTCTCTTCTCTGGCCATTTTGTAACCTCAACTACAACCTTCTGTCCGTCCTTTGCCTTTCTCATATTCGATTTTGAAATAAATATATCCTGATATATCCTCTTATCATCTGGTACTACAAAACCAAAGTTTTGGCTCTTTTCAAACCTTCCAACAATCCTTTTATTTGCCCTTTCAAGTATTCTTATTATTTCACCTTCAACCCTCTTATCTTTAATTGCAGCTCTTGTTATTCTTGCTATAACTCTATCATTATGCATTGCACCATTTATTCCCTCTGCAGGTATAAATATATCAGGCTCTCCCTCTTTATCTGGAATAACAAAGCCATATCCTTTGCTGTGTCCCTGAAGTCTTCCTACAACAAGATTCATTCTTTCAGGAATACCATATCTTTCTTTTCTTGTTTTTATAATCTGTCCATCTTGCTCCATATCATCTAATATCTTATAGAATCTCTGCCACTCTGATTTGTCAATATCAAATATAAGAGCAAGTTCCTCTGCTGTCATAGGTTTATATGCCTCTTCCCTCATAAAGGCAAGTATTTTTTCTTTAATTAGGCTCATATAATCACCTCTTATAATCCAATTTCTCCTGCTATTTTTTTCATTGATTCAAGTCCTATTTCTATAAACTCTTCTAATGTTATCCCTATCTCTTCTATTGATTTAATCTGCTCTCTATTTGCTCCCTTTGCAAAATCCTTCTTTTTCATCTTCTTTAACACAGAATCTACCGTAACATTTTCTAATTTTTTATCTGGCATAACAAGTGCACAGGCAGTTATAAGTCCACTTAAGGGGTCTGCTGCCCAAAGTGCCTTATCCATTCTACTTTTTCTTTCAAATCCGTGTATTTCATTGTGAACCTTTACTGCATAAACTATATCTTCATCTAAAGCTAACTCCTCTAAAATTTCAGCACCTACTATGCTATGTTTTTCAGGTGTATCCATTGTCTCTTCATAATCAATATCGTGCAATAGTCCACAGAGCATCCATCTTTCTCTGTCCTCACCTAACCTTTCTGCCAAACCTCCCATAATTGCTTCAACTGCAATCATATGATTTATGAGATTTTTATTTGATACCCTACTTGTAATTTCTTTCAATGCCTCTTCTCTATTCATATTAACCTCTCCTTCTTATTTTTTTCATTTGATAAAGTTTATATGTATTATCTAATCTAAATTATCCTTTATTTTTTTAATTGAGTTTTTAATTACCTTACCAACATAGCTTACATGAAAACCAAAATAATCTGCTATCTCCTGCATTGTCTTTCCTTCTATGTAGTACTTTGTAAAGATGCTCTTTTGCCTCTCTGTAAGATGTCTCATAGCAGTATATACACGCGACAAATCCTGCTCCTTTGATATCTCTTCTAAAATGTTTTCCTCAAAGCTCTCATCTCTTATAGAGTCAATAAACTGTGCATTCCCCTCATCGTAGCTTGGTTCATTTAAGGATAAATAACCAAAATGCTTTTTTGCCTCTCTATAAAATCCTCTTATTTCATTTTTTATATAGGTAAAAGCAACAGTTGAAAACTCAATGTCCTTTGTTAAATCATAGCTGTTGAAGGCTTTATATAGGCCTATTGAGGCAACTTGAAATAAATCGTTGTATTCTGCAGTCCCCTTCCATCTATTGCAAACTTTATAAATCATATTTTTATACTTCTCATAAACCTGCTCAAAGGTCATTACAATATATTCACCCTCAATCTTAAGCAGCTTTTCTTTTTTCAAGGCATCAACTCCTTAAGTATTTCATCTTTTACTATTTTTTTCACATATTATAATTATTATACATCAATAGAGGCCTCAATGCTACTATAACATAAAGGCTTTAGAGGTAAAAATAAAGGCACAAACAATACAAAATGTATCATTTGTGCCTTCTCATTTCCCAGGAAATAAATTTTATTTCAACATTTTAATTAACATTCCGCCATATTTTACAAATAATGGTGCAAAAACAAGTGCAACAATTGTCATAAGCTTAATTAATATATTCATTGATGGACCTGCTGTATCCTTAAATGGGTCACCAACAGTATCCCCAACAACTGCTGCCTTGTGAGCAAAACTTCCCTTACCACCGTGTTCTCCTGTTTCAATAAACTTCTTTGCATTATCCCAAGCACCACCAGCATTTGCCATTAAAATTGCAACAAGTACACCTGATACAACAGCACCAGCTATAAGTCCTCCTAAGGCTTCAGAACCAAGTAGTATTCCAACTAATATTGGAACAACCACTGCAAGTACGCCAGGAAGAACCATTTCCTTAAGTGCTGCTTGAGTTGAAATATCAACACAGGTTCTATAATCTGGAGTTGCTTTTCCCTCCATTAATCCTGGTATTTCTCTAAATTGTCTTCTTACTTCCTCAATCATATGGTTTGCAGCTTTACCAACTGCCTCCATTGAAAGTGCTCCAAAGAAATATGGTAAAACTCCACCTAATAATACTCCAACCAATGTTATTGGATTTAATAAATCTATCTTTTCAATACCAACAGCCTGTGAATAGGATGCAAATAGTGCAAGAGCTGTAAGTGCTGCTGAACCTATTGCAAATCCCTTTCCTATTGCTGCAGTAGTATTTCCAACTGAATCAAGTCTATCTGTAATCTTTCTTACATCCTTTGGAAGTCCAGCCATTTCTGCTATTCCACCTGCATTATCTGCAATTGGTCCATAGGCATCAACTGCAACTGTCATACCTGTAGTCGAAAGCATACCAAGTGCTGCAAGGGCAATTCCATATAGTCCCATTGAAGCATTACTGTAACCTCCCATTATAAAGAAAGACAATAGTACAGCAACTGCTATAAATACTATAGGTAAAACAGTTGAATACATTCCTACTGAAAGACCAGATATTATGTTTGTTGCAGGTCCTGTTTCTGACTGCTTTGCAATTTTCTTTACATGTGAAAAATCTGCTGATGTATACATTTCTGTTAATTGTCCTATAATTACACCAACTATTAATCCTGCAGTAATTGCCCAAAATGCCTTATAGTTGCCAAAAACATACTTACTTAAAATAAATGAAGCGATTATAATTAATATGCTACTTACATAAGTACCATTCTTAAGTGCCTTTTGTGGATTGGCATTTTCATCTCCCTTTACAAATAAAGAACCTATTATAGAAGAAATAATTCCTATTGCTGCAAGAACCATTGGGAAAATTATACCTTCACCATTTTTAAATAGAATTGCACCAAGAGTAAGTGATGATATGATTGCACCTACATAGGATTCAAAAAGGTCTGCACCCATACCAGCAACATCACCAACATTATCACCAACGTTATCTGCAATAACTGCTGGGTTTCTTGGGTCATCCTCTGGAATTCCTGCCTCAACCTTACCAACAAGGTCAGCACCAACGTCAGCTGCCTTTGTGTATATTCCTCCACCAACACGAGCAAATAGTGCAATTGAGCTTGCACCAAGTCCAAATCCAGTTACTATATTTGAATCTTGGAATATTAAATATAAAACTCCAAGACCTAAAAGTCCTAATCCTACAACTGACATACCCATAACTGCACCACCTGAGAAGGCTATCTCAAGTGCTTTATTTTGCCCCTTAGTTGCAGCTTGAGCTGTTCTAACATTTGCCTTAGTTGCAACCTGCATTCCAAAGAAACCAGCTAAAATTGAAAATAATGCCCCAAATAAGAAACAAATACCTGTTTTCCAATTAATAAATATAACAAGAACTATAAACACTATTGCTATAAATACAGCTAAAGTCTTATACTCCCTTGTTAAGAACGCCATAGCCCCTTCGTGTATGTAACTTGCAATCTCCTTCATTCTGTCATTTCCTGCATCCTGTCTACCTATTTTATTTGAAAGAAAATAGGCAAATAATAAAGCAATAACACCCGCAATAGGTGCCAGCACAATTAATTGACTATTCATTTCTCTTATCCCCCTTTTTAATTAGTGGTTAGTTAGATATACCAATGCCATTGAGGTTATAACAAATAATACCATTGATATAACCGTTAATCTTTGGAGTTTTGCCTCCATCGTTCTTGATTTGTTCTTACCAAAGAACGTTTCTGCACCACCAGAAATTGTTGTTGATAGACCATAAACCTTTGATGGTTGCATAAATATTGAAGCAATTACGAGTAAACTAAAAATAACGTGTAGTACAGTAACAAATGTCTTCATCTCTACACCTCCCAACACTTAAGTCTAAAATAATTTTAACACAGTTTAAAAAAATAAACAATATTTTTCAGAATATTTAACTAATACAAACAATTTGATCAATTATTGTGCTACACTAAATTGCAGGTGCTATATATAATTATACTATAAAAGGGAGCAGAGCTCCCTTAAAAATAAAATTATTTATTACTTTTTAACATTGTAGAAAGCATCTCTTCCAAGATACTTAGCTACATCTGCAAGTTCATCTTCTATTCTTAGTAATTGATTGTACTTAGCAACTCTGTCTGTTCTACATGGAGCACCAGTCTTTATTTGACCAGCATTAGTTGCTACAACAAGGTCTGCTATAGTAGTATCTTCTGATTCACCTGATCTATGTGATACAACTGCTGTATATCCTGCTCTTTCTGCCATTTCTATAGCTTCAAGAGTTTCAGTTAAAGTACCTATTTGGTTAAGTTTTATAAGAATTGAGTTTGCAACTCCCATTTCAATTCCTCTTGAAAGTCTCTTAGTGTTTGTAACAAATAGGTCGTCTCCAACTAATTGAATCTTTGAACCAAGCTTTTCAGTAAGTATCTTCCAACCTTCCCAATCTTCTTCTGCAAGACCATCTTCAAGTGAAACTATTGGGTACTTTTCTACAAGGTCAGCCCAGAAATCAACCATTTCAGCAGCAGTTAATACTCTTCCTTCTCCTTCTAAGTGATACTTTCCGTCTTCCTTGTAAAGTTCTGTTGCAGCAGCGTCTATAGCTATAGCAACTTGTTCTCCTGGCTTGTATCCAGCTCTTTCTACTGCCTCAAGTATAACTTGGATAGCTTCTTCATTTGACTTAAGGTTTGGAGCAAATCCACCTTCGTCACCAATTGCTGTATTGTATCCCTTTTCGCTTAATGTCTTCTTTAATGAGTGGTAAACTTCTGCACACATTCTTAGAGCTTCGCTGAAGTTTGGTGCACCAACTGGCATAACCATAAATTCTTGTATATCAACGTTGTTGTCAGCATGCTTTCCACCATTTAGTATGTTCATCATTGGAACTGGTAGAACCTTAGCATTTACTCCACCTATGTATTGATATAATGGTAATCCAAGGCTTTCTGCTGCTGCTCTTGCAACTGCAAGTGAAACACCAAGTATAGCGTTAGCACCAAGCTTACCCTTGTTTTCAGTACCATCAAGCTCTATAAGAGTTTTATCTATTGAAGTTTGATCATATACATTCATTCCAATTAGCTCTGGAGCTATTATGTTGTTTACATTTTCAACAGCCTTTAAAACACCTTTTCCAAGGTATCTTGACTTGTCACCATCTCTTAATTCTACAGCTTCAAATGCTCCTGTTGAAGCACCTGATGGAACTATTGCTCTTCCTACTGTACCATCTTCTAATACAACTTCTACTTCTACAGTTGGGTTTGCTCTTGAGTCAAGAACTTCTCTTGCATAAACATCGATTATTTCTAAATATCTTTTCATTTTTATGTCTCCTTTCTGTTAATTATTTTTTTATTAATGATTTTCCTGTCATTTCAACAGGAATATCTAAATCCATAATTTCAAGCATTGTTGGTGCAATATCACATAGTTTTCCACCATCTCTTAATTCGACCTTTTCATCACCAACAACTATAAATGGCACTAAATTTGTTGTATGTGCTGTATATGGTTCACCAGTTTCATAGTCAACCATCATTTCAGCATTTCCATGGTCTGCAGTAATTAATACAGTACCACCCTTTTCTCTAACCTTTGAAACAACCTTACCTATACATTCATCTACAGCTTCAACTGCCTTCTTTGCAGCATCAAATACACCTGTATGTCCAACCATATCTGGGTTTGCAAAGTTTAGTATTACAACATCATATATATCCTTATCTAATTCTTGGCATACCCTATCTGCCACAAGATATGCACTCATCTCTGGTTGTAGGTCGTATGTTGCAACCTTAGGTGATTGAATTAGTACTCTCTCTTCATCCTTATTTGGTGCCTCAACACCACCATTGAAGAAGAAAGTAACGTGTGCATACTTTTCAGTTTCAGCAATTCTTAATTGCTTTAATCCCTTATTTGCTATATATTCTCCAAAAGTATTCTTATATACTTCTGGTCTATATGCTATATCAACATTTTCTATTGTCTTATCATATTGAGTCATACAAACAAAATGAACCTTAAAATAGTTTCTTTCAAAGCCTGCAAACTCAACATCAACAAGAGCTCTTGTTATCTGTCTTGCTCTATCTGGTCTGAAATTAAAGAATACTACAGAGTCATTCTCCTTTATTCTTGCAACAGGTCTTTCATTTTCAATAATCACTGTTGGAAGAACAAACTCATCTGTTCTGTTTTCAGCATAGGATTTTTCAACAGCTTCTCTTGCACTATTTGCAATTTCACCTTGAGCATTTACCATTGCATCATATGCAAGCTTTGTTCTCTCCCATCTCTTATCTCTATCCATTGAATAGTATCTTCCAGAAATAGTTGCAATCTTACCTACACCTATCTCCTTCATATACTTTTCAAGTCTATCTATATATTCAAGAGCTGATGATGGTGGAACGTCTCTTCCATCAAGGAAGGCATGCACAAATACCCTATTTAAGTCCATATCCTTACATAGCTTAATTAAAGCCTCAAGGTGGTCTATATGGCTATGCACTCCTCCATCTGAAAGAAGTCCCATAAGATGAATATCACTGTTGTTATTTTTAGCATTTTCGATAGCTTTTATTAGTGCTTCATTTTTGAAGAAGCCACCTTCTTCAATCTCTTTATTTATTCTTGTATATTCTTGATAAATTATTCTACCTGCACCAATGTTTAAATGTCCAACTTCTGAGTTTCCCATTTGTCCTCTTGGTAGCCCAACATCTAATCCACTGGCACTAATCATTGTGTGGGGGTATTCATTCCAAAGCCTATCAAAGTTTGGCTTGTTTGCATTAGCTATAGCATTACCTTCTGCCTTTTCATTGATACCCCATCCATCAAGTATCATTAGCATTACAGGTTTTTTTTGCATGTTTTACCTCCTTAATAATTAACGATTGCTGCAAAATCTTCTACTTTTAAACTTGCTCCTCCAACCAGTGCTCCATCGATGTCGCTTTGTTCCATTTGTTCTTTAATTGTGCTTGGCTTAACGCTTCCACCATATTGTATTCTTATCTCTTCTGCTGCCTTTTCACCAAACATTTCTCTTATCTTTCCTCTTATATACTTAATTACTTCATTTGCATCTTCTGCTGTTGCTGTCTTACCAGTACCAATTGCCCAAACTGGTTCGTATGCTATAACCATATTTGCAACGTTTTCAGCGTCTACATCCTTTAAGTCTTCTAAAAGTTGCTTGTCTATAACTTCAAATGTCTTTCCTGCTTCTCTTTCTTCTAAAAGCTCACCTACACAAAGAATTGGAGTTAATCCGTGGATGAAGGCAGATTTAACCTTCTTATTTATTAACTCATCATCTTCCTTAAAGTACATTCTTCTTTCGCTGTGTCCTAAAATTACATACTTTACTCCAAGTTCCTTTAGCATAACAGGTGATATTTCACCAGTAAATGCACCATTTTCTTCATAGTGCATATTTTGTGCTCCAACCTCTATGTTTGTATCTTCAACTAAAGTTAAAACTTGAGTAAGTGAAGTAAAAGGTGGACATACTACTACTTCACAGTTAGCATCCTTTACTTTATCTCTTAGTTCGATTATGAATTGTGCTGCTTCCTTTGCAGTCTTATTCATTTTCCAATTTCCTGCTATAATTGGCTTTCTCATTAATATATCCTCCTTTTAGGAATTTAGGCTAGGGGATAACCCCTAGCTTATTTTATTACTTATCGTTTAAAGCTGCAATACCTGGTAGAACCTTTCCTTCTAAGAATTCAAGTGAAGCTCCTCCACCAGTTGATATATGAGTCATCTTTTCAGCATATCCAAGTTGTTCAACTGCTGCTGCTGAATCTCCACCACCTATAATTGTTGTTCCGTTTACCTTTGATAGTGCTTCTGCAACAGCCTTTGTACCTACTGCAAACTTTGGCATTTCAAATACACCCATTGGTCCATTCCAAATAACTGTCTTTGCATCTAAAACTGCTTCTTCGAAAAGTTTAACAGTTTTTGGACCAATGTCAAGTCCCATATAATCTGTTGGAATTTCAACATCTACTGTCATAGCTTCTGCATCGTTGCTAAATTCCTTTGCCACAACATGGTCAACAGGAAGGTATACCTTTACTCCCTTTTCTTCTGCCTTCTTTAGCATTTCCTTTGCATAATCTATCTTATCTTCTTCAAGAAGTGATTTTCCTATTTCAAATCCTTGTGCCTTTAGGAATGTGTATGCCATTCCTCCACCTATTATTAGTCTGTCAACCTTTTCAATTAGGTTGTTTATAACGTTTATCTTGTCTGATACTTTAGCACCACCAAGAATTGCTACAAATGGTCTTTCTGGATTTTCAAGAGCTTTACCCATTATTTCTATTTCCTTTTCAATTAGGAAACCTGCAACAGCTGGTAGGAATTCTGCTACACCTGCAGTTGATGAGTGTGCTCTGTGAGCTGTACCAAATGCATCATTTACAAATATATCAGCAAGTGATGCAAGCTTCTTTGCAAAATCCATATCGTTCTTTGTTTCAGTCTTTATAAATCTAACGTTTTCAAGAAGAACAACGTCGCCTTCCTTCATTTCATTTACAAGTCTTACTGCGTTTTCTCCAACAACTTCCTTATCTTCAGCAAGCTTAACTTCAAGTCCTAAAAGTTCTGATAGTCTCTTAGCAACTGGCTTTACGCTGTACTTTTCTTCATATCCTTCCTTTGGTCTTCCAAGGTGTGACATTAATATTACCTTTGCACCATTTTCAAGTAGATACTTTATTGTTGGAAGAGCTGCAACTATTCTTCTATCGTCAGTAATATTTCCTTCTTTGTCTTGAGGAACATTAAAGTCACATCTTACAAGTACCTTTTTACCCCTTACATCTATATCTCTTACAGTTTTCTTATTCATACCCAAAACCTCTCTTTCACTAATTTAGGAAAATAAGTCCGGCCTTATAGCCGAAACTACAAAACCGGACTTTAGAATTACATTCTTTCAGCTATGTAGTTTACAAGGTCGATTATTCTGTTTGAATAACCCCATTCATTGTCATACCATGAAACAACCTTAACCATGTTGCCTTCAATAACCATAGTTGAAAGTGCATCTACTATTGATGATCTTTCATCTCCTCTGTAGTCTATTGAAACAAGTGGTTCTTCTGAATATCCAAGAATTCCCTTCATTTCGCCTTCTGCAGCTTCCTTAAGTGCAGCATTTACTTCTTCTACAGTAGTTGGTCTTGTAACTTCTACAACAAGGTCAGTTACTGATACAGTTGGAGTTGGAACTCTTAGAGCAAATCCATTTAGCTTACCCTTAAGATTTGGAAGTACCTTACCAACAGCCTTTGCAGCACCAGTTGTAGTTGGGATTATTGATTCAGCAGCTGCTCTTGCTCTTCTTAAATCCTTGTGTGGAAGGTCAAGTATTCTTTGGTCATTTGTGTATGAGTGAACAGTTGTCATAAGACCCTTTACTATACCAAACTTTTCATCAAGAACCTTAGCAAATGGAGCTAAGCAGTTTGTTGTACAAGAAGCATTTGATATAATGTGGTGGTTATTTGGATCATAGTCCTTTTCGTTAACACCCATAACTATTGTTATATCTTCATCTGTAGCTGGAGCTGAAATTAGAACCTTCTTTGCACCTGCTTCAATGTGTGCAGCAGCCTTTTCTCTCTTTGTAAATAGACCTGTTGATTCTATAACTATATCTACTCCAAGGTCCTTCCATGGAAGGTTCTTTGGATCCTTTTCAGCATATACTCTTATTTCTTTTCCATTAACTATTAGGCTATTTTCTGTAGCTTCTACTGTTCCGTCAAACTTACCAAAGCATGAGTCATACTTTAAAAGGTGTGCAAGTGTCTTTGCATCTGTTAAGTCGTTGATTGCAACGATTTCAACATCCTTGTTTAATCTTGTTTGAGCAATTTTGAATGCGTTTCTTCCAATTCTACCAAACCCGTTGATAGCAACTTTAATTGTCATAATTAATCCCTCCTAATTTTATGACTTTTATATAAAGATAGCAGAGCTATCTTTTATTCGCTAACTGTAGATTTAATATCTCTTTTGCAGCTGCCTCATCAGTCACTATTATCATATTAGGGTTATTTATTTTTGTTGCTATTATTGCTTCTGCCTTGCCCTTTCCTCCTGCTACAGCCACTATATGTTTAATATTTGGAACATCTTTAAAATCTAACCCTATTGTTGGAGTTTTATATACTATATCTCCGCCTTTATCAAAATAGTATCCAAAGGCCTCAGCAACTGCTCCCTTTGATAGTAGTTCCTCTATTTCAGCCTCTTCAAGTCCTCTTCTTTTAGACATTTCATCTGCTCTACCTATACCAAAAATCAATATATCTGCCTTACTTATATTTTGTACAACATCCTTTATACCTGGTTCATTTAGCATAGTTCCCAAAGCTTCTCGACTTAAATTATCGGGAACATGAAGCAATTTATAATTTGCACCTAATTTATATGCAAGCTTTGCAGCAAGTGTACTTGCTTGTGTCTCAACATTTCTTCCTATTCCACCTCTTGCAGGAACAACAAGAACATTCTCCTTTGATACCTTTGGGAAGTTATCAACAACCTGAGAAACTGACGAACCTCCCGTTAGAGCAATTATCGTGTCATTTGTAATTATTGACTTTATGTAGTTTGCTGCAAGCCTTCCCATTTCCTTTAGGACAGTTATATCTTCATCTATATCTCCTGGAACAACTATTACCTTATGTACACCTAAAATCTTCTTTAACTTATTCTCAACATCAGCAAGACCACTTATTTCGTGAATCATCTCTTCAAGGCTTTCTAATATATATTCCCCATCTTTTGTTACTGTCATACCCGTTGAATAAATTTCTATAAGGCCTTGCTCTTTAAGAAAATTAACCTCTGTTCTTACAACTCTTTCTCCTAAATCAAGCTCTTGGGACAGTGCTCTTCTTCCAACAGGTTGGTTATAATATATGCACTTTAATATTTTATACCTCTTTAAAAGTAGTTCTATAATTTCTGGAACTATCTTTTGTTGTAGTAATAATACATTTTTCAAATATGTCACTCCCCTAAACCTGTTGTAGGGACTATTTATGTCCCTATGTTTTATTTTTGTCCCACTCCATTTTCTACTATATCACTAAAATTATTATTTTTCAATATATTTTCTAAAAAATTCTTGTTCCCATACATTTTTATTATTTGTTTAAGAGAATTCATATATTCATTAACAAATAAAAGGGACCGTAAAATACTATAGCTTTTAAAAATAAAATCATTTAGTAAGTAAGTTAGTATTTTAAGGTTCTAAAATAAAAAAAATAATATTAGCCCCATAAGTGGATGTTAATTAAATCCATTATGGGGCTTTACGTTCTTCTCAATCTTCTTAAAAACTATTTTATTTTTCTCTTTGACGAGGATTCTATTCCAAGCTCTTCCCTATATTTAGTAACAGTTCTTCTTGATATTTTAACCCCAGTAGCATTTAATATATCAGCTATCTGCTGGTCTGAATATGGCTTTTTCTTATTTTCTTCATTTATAATTTCTAATATTTTATTTTTAAGTATGTCAATTGATACATTATCTCCATAGGATGTACTCAATCCTCGAACTAAAAAGTATTTTAGTTCAAAAACGCCCTTTGGAGTTTGTGCATATTTACCATTGATAGCTCTACTTACAGTAGATTCGTGTAATCCTGTTTCCTCTGAAATAGTTTTCAAGTTAAGTGGTTTAAGATGTTCATCATACTTAAAAAATCCAATCTGATATTTAACAATTGCTTCTGCAACTTTTTTTATAGTTTCCCTTCTCTGTTCAATACTTTTTATCAACCAATAGGCTGCCTCGATTTTTGCTTTTATATATTTGTATTCTTCACTATTTTTATTACGCAATATATTTTTATAATGTTTATTTATTTTAAGCATTGGCAAATTATCTTCATTTACCCTTACTACAAAATCCCCATTAACATTTTCTATATATACATCTGGAACAACATATCTTACTGTTTCATCTCCAAGCCTACATCCTGGTTTTGGATCTAATGATTTAATTACCTCTATATACCTTAAAATTTTTTCCTCATCAACTCCATATTTTTGAGAAATAAATGCATATGCTTTGTTAGCTATATTTTCAAGTTCATTATCAATTAATTTTTCATAAAGAGAATCATATATCCCTTTATTTTTTAATTGTATCTTTAAACATTCCTTTAGATTTCTTGCACACACTCCACTTGGTTCAAAATCCTGTATTATTGAAATAACATTACGAACAATATCAAGTGATACTTTAAACTTATTTGCAATAGATAATTCATGCATATTTAGATAACCATTTTGATCAAGATTGTCAATTATATACTCTGCTATTTTCCTATCTCTTTTTGTAAGAGGAATATAACCAAGCTGTTCCTTTAAGCAATCGTAAAGGCTCTTTTTGTTGCTCAAAAAATAGAAGGGTGTTATTTTTTCATCCTCTTCATCCTCCGAATAGTCAGTAAAGTAATCGTCTTTATAGTCAGAATAAATTTGAATTACTTTATCTAATCTATCCTCATAACTTGAGTCAAGCTCTAAAACTGGATTTTCTATGAGCTCATCTTCTATATATTCTTTTAATTCATTATTTGGAAGCTGTAGAACTTTTACTGCAAGCTGCATTTCCTGTGTCATTACAAGTTTTTGTTCCAGTTTTAAATCTAAAGAAAAATTCAAGCTCATATTATCCCCCACAAATTGTATTTTGTATTACATATTATATTAAGAATTATATAAATATTATAACACATTTTATCAGACAGATTAAATAATAAAAGATAAAAAAGAGGCATAAAAGCCTCTTTTTTATCTTTCTCCCTTGTTATATGGAACTCCATCTGCTGCTGGTGGAGTTGTTTTACCAACAAATCCTGCAAGAGCAAGCATAGTTAAAATGTATGGGAATGCAAGGTATGCTTCTGTTGGTAGTGCCCAACCAAATTTTTGTGCAAGAATTTCAAAGGCTTGAGCAAATGCAAACAAGAATGAAGCACCCATAGCACCAAATGGCTTCCAGTTACCAAATATCATAGCAGCAAGTGCAATGAAACCTCTACCACTTACCATACCTTCTCTAAATAGGTTCATAACACCGATTGAAAGTGTTGCACCACCAAGACCTGCAAATACACCTGACATAATAACACATAGATATCTTATCTTGTAAACATTTATTCCTAATGTATCTGCTGCCTTTGGATGTTCTCCAACTGCTCTAATTCTAAGTCCAAGTGGAGTATAGTATAGTACATAATGTACAACAAAAACAAGTATTATAGCCATAAATACAAACCAGTTAAGCTCTGCTAAAAATGGACCTATTACTGGTATTTTAGCCATTGCTTCTGTTGGATATGGAAGAGCTGCAACACCATCTGTTTGACCTTGTCTTCCAAATAACTTAAATATTAAAAAGCTTGTTAATGCACCTGCAAATAGGTTTATAGCAACACCTGATACAGTTTGGTCTGCTTTAAGATTTATACTTAAAACTGCATGTATAGCTGCAACAAGTGCACCTGATATTACTGCAAATAATAATCCTACCCATGGGTTACCAGTTAAACTTGAACCATAAACCGCAAAGAATGCACCTACTATCATTATACCTTCAAGACCTATATTAACAACACCTGAACGTTCTGAAATAACACCACCTAATGCTGCAAAGATAAGAGGCGTCGCAAGACGGAATGTAGCAGCAAGTAGTGCTACAACAACTGGTATGCTTCCATTAGCCATTTATCATCGCCTCCTTCTTTCTCTTTTCTCCAATCCACTTGTAAATGTAGTCTGCTGCAACAAATATTATGATTATAGCTTGTATTAGGTACACTATATCCTTTGGAATGTTTGCAAGCTGTAGGTTAAGTGAACTACTGTTTAGTGCACCAAATAGTGTAGCTGAAAGAAGTACTCCAACTGGATGGCTCTTTCCAAGTAGTGCTACTGCTATACCATCAAATCCAAAGTTAGTAAAACCAAATAGCTGTATTGCTTGATATTGTATACCTGCAACGTGAACAGCACCACCAAGTCCAGCTATTGCACCTGAAATCGCCATTGCAAGAATTATGTTCTTCTTTATATCTATACCACCATACTCTGCAGCATGTGGATTTAATCCAACGGCTCTAAGTTCATAACCTATTGTAGTCTTCCATAATAGAACATATACTAATGCTACTAATAGAATTCCTATAAATAAACCTATGTTTATTCTATTTGTTTCACCTAAAAATCTCCAAAGCTTAGCTGAGTCTTGTATAAGTGGAGTTGTTGCTTTTCCCGGAGCATTTAAAGGTCCCATTATCATATAGTTTACAAAAAACATTGCTATAAAGTTCATCATTATTGTATTAATAACTTCGTTTGTTCCAACCTTTGCCTTTAAGAATCCTGGTATTGCAGCCCAGATTGCACCAGCAAGCATACCACCAATTAGAACAAGTGGAACGTGTATAACAGCTGGTAGACCTGGTATTAAACCTATTGCAGCTGCTGCAAAGATACCCATAATAAACTGTCCTTCAACACCTATATTAAAAAGACCTGTTTTAAATGCAACTGCATTTGCAAGACCTGTAAATAATAGTGGAGTAACGAAAACTAATGTTTCTATTATACTAAAGCTTGTTCCAAAGCTACCTTCCCATATTGCTTGGAAAAGCGTTCCTGTTGCTACAAAGAAGTTTTCTCCTTCTGCCCACATTACAAAGAAAACTGCAATAAACATTGCTATTATTATTGAAATGATTGGGAAAATTAAAGTACTTAAAGCCGCTTTTAGCTTGCTAGAGGTCGTATTTTTATTTGCCATTTTTATACCTCCTTACGCCTGCTTCTTAAGAGTGCCGCCTGCCATAAGTATTCCAAGCTCATGTTCTGTTGCACTCTTAGCATCTAATATATCAACTATTTGTCCATCGTATATTACAGCAATTCTGTCGGATAATGCTAAAATTTCATCTAATTCAAGTGAAACAAGTAGTATTGCTCTTCCTTTATCTCTTTCCTCTACAAGCCTCTTGTGGATATACTCAATCGCACCAACGTCAATACCACGTGTAGGTTGTGCTGCTATTATTAATTCTGGGTCTTTGTTTATTTCTCTTGCAGCAATAAACTTTTGTTGGTTACCACCAGATAATGCTGATGCAAAAACCTCTTCGTTTGGAGTTCTAACATCAAACTCATCAATTAGCTTCCTTGCATATTCTTTTATTTTGTTATAGTTCATCATTATTCCCTTTGCAAAAGGAAGTTTATAGTGGTTACCTAAAACTGCATTTTCATATAGTGAGTACTTTAAAACAAGTCCACGCTTATGTCTGTCCTCAGGAATGTGTCCAACTCCTGCTTCAATTACATCTCTTGGAGTCTTTCCAGTTACATCTTTGTCATTTATATAAACCCTGCCATCGGTTGGTTTTCTAAGACCAGTTATAACCTCTATAAGTTCTGTTTGACCATTTCCATCAACACCTGCTATACCTACTATTTCTCCTGCTCTAACCTCTAAGTTTACACCTTTTACTGCAGGAAGTTTTCTGTGATCTAAAGCTGAAACATTTTCAAGCTTTAATACAACCTTACCTGGTTTAGCTTCGCTCTTTTCTACAACCAAATTAACTTTTCTACCTACCATCATTTCTGCAAGTTCATCTATATTTGTATCCTTTGTATAAACTGTATCTATAACCTTTCCCCTTCTTACGATTGTAACCCTATCACTCATTGCCATAACTTCTTTAAGTTTGTGTGTAATTAGTATAATTGATTTACCCTCTTTAACCAAGTTCTTTAAAATAACCCCCAGCTCTTCTATTTCTTGAGGTGTTAAAACTGCTGTTGGCTCGTCAAGTATTAAAATGTCTGCACCTCTATATAATGCCTTTAGTATTTCAACCTTTTGTTGTTGTCCAACTGTTATATCTTCAATTACTGCATTAGGATCTATCTTAAATCCATACCTATTTGCTATCTCTTCAGTATCCTTGATAGCCTTTTGCATATCTATTTTTATTCCCTTTTTAGGTTCTGCACCAAGCACTATGTTCTCTGCCACTGTGAAGTTGTGTACAAGCATAAAGTGCTGATGCACCATTCCTATACCAAGCTTTATAGCATCCCCTGGGCTTTTAATATTAACCTTTTGCCCATTTACAAAGATTTCTCCAGCATCTGGCTGATAAAGTCCATATAGGATGTTCATTAAAGTTGTCTTTCCAGCTCCATTTTCACCAAGTAGAACGTGTATTTCACCCTTAAGTAGTTCAAAATTTACATCATCATTTGCTCTAACACCTGGGAAAACCTTTGTTATCCCCTTCATTTCAACAACTTTTTGCATTTATTTTCCTCCCTTCTTCTGGTTAAAAAAGCTAGATGCGGCGGCATCTAGCTTTATATTAAATTACTTAACTTCAGGAGCTGTAAAATTCTTAACGTCTTCAATCTTTTCTGGAACTGTTATCTTTCCATCCTTTATAGCTTGTGCATACTTGTCAACTAATGCTATAACGTCTGCTGGTGTGTTATTCTTAGTTGTTGGTGCGTATCCTACACCATCTTCCTTAAGTCCAAGAACCATATGTCCAGCCTTGAAGTTTCCTTCAATTAGGTTCTTTGAAGCTGTGTAAGTACCAACGTCAACTCTCTTTATCATTGATGAAAGAATTACATCCTTGAAGTCTGGTGCTGTTTCAGCTTGGTCTTGGTCAACACCAATAGCCCACTTCTTCATTTCCTTAGCAGCCTTGAATAGTCCAAGTCCAACTGCACCTGATGCATGGTAAACAACGTCACATCCATCATTGTAAAGAGCCTTTGCTAATTCATAACCTTTATTTGAATCTGTAAAGCTACCAGCATACTTAACTGTTGATCTGTTCATTAAGCCTTCTGCAGCTTGTGGGTTTACCGCCTTAACACCTGCTACAAATCCAGCTTCGAACTTTTGGATAAGTGGCATATCTATACCACCGATGAAACCAACCTTATTAGTCTTAGTCATCTTACCAGCAATTACACCCATTAGGAATGAACCTTCTTCTTCTTTAAATGTAATTGACATTACGTTTGGTAGATCAACAACAGCGTCAATAATAGCAAACTTCTTGTCTGGCATCTTTTGAGCAACGTTCTTTAATGAACCTTCCATTAAGAAACCAATTGCAAATGTTAAATCATCTCTTTGTCCAAGTTGAGTTAAGTTTGGTTCATAGTTTTCTTGTTGTTTTGATTGAAGAACATCTGGCTTTACTCCAAAGTCCTTTTCAATTCTCTTAAGTCCTTCATAAGCTGAGTCATTGAAGGACTTATCACCAAGTCCACCTTGGTCTGTAACCATACCTATCTTAACGTTTGACTTTGGTTGTGTTCCTCCTTGTTCTCCACCTTTCTTTGCACAGCCAGTAAATACACCAGCTATTAATGATGCTGAAAGAACAAGGGCAAGTGCTTTTTTCATTTTCATATTTTTTCCCCCTTCTTTTTTGGTGTTTATATTTTTAATATTCCTAAAAGGATACTATTTTATAACGAACCCATTATGTAAAAGTTGAATTTAATAAAATATTTACCATTTATTTTTTCAGAAAATTATTTTAAAATGTCATAATTTCAAGTTCTTCCAGTTTAAGTGCGTATTGTGCTATACTATTAAAAAGTTGCAAAAAAATATATTTTATCATAATTTCATTTAACTTTATCACATTACCCTGCATATAATAATATACGATAACTTTTGTATAATTTCAATATGTTATTTAAATTTTTTCAAAAAAATAATAATTTTAAAATTTAACGAATGTCGTATTATGTCGAATTTTAATATTTAAGGGGCAATTGCCCCTTTATACATAGTTACATTCCTTTAATATTTTAGTTGCTCCTTCTAAATCTTCGTCTGCTACCATAACTACAGGTCCTGTACATCCCATACCACTTTCTGCATAAATTCCTTTAGCCCAAAGTGTTTTAACTGCATTTTCAAGCTCTAAAATATCAATCCCTGGTATTGTTGAAGTAACAATCTTTTTAGCTGGGCACTTTACATCTTCAATACTTTTTTCATTTACTTTTTTAAATTTTTCAAAAATTTCCTTTACATTTAATGAGTTCAATTTCTTAAATTCTTCTTCGGATATTTTATTTATTTCGTTTTTAGCACAGGTTGCACAATACCTTAAGGCTTCACAAATAACAGGTGCACCAGATGCCCTGGATATTATGTTTATTAATCTACTATATCCTTCTCCAACTCCTGGTCCATATCCATAACCTAAAGCTTCATAATCTCCACCTGTTGTATATGCGGAAAAAATCTTCATCAATACATTTCCTGTAAGTGAATCTGTCACAATAACATCTGCAGAACCTGCCAAAATGTCATTTCCTCTTAGTATAAAACCTCCATCACTTCTTATTGATGAACAAAATTCTATATCATACCCTCTATTTTTAAGTTCAACTAAAACCTTTTCAACTTGTCTTGCTCCATCAACATTTAGTATTCCAACCGTTGGTCTTTTTATACCGCAGGCCTTTGCTGCAATTATCCCATACACTGCATTTTTCACCATTGCCTCAATTCTATCTGCTGATGATGTTCCTGTTGTAGTTGCAATAAATACTTCTTTTCCCTTTGCTGGTGTTATAATTCTTCCTACAGTTGAAACACCAATTGGGAAATTATAATGAAGAGTTACACATCCCTTTATCGTACCTTCATCTAATAGCTTTTCCATTACTTTATGGCATTCTTCTTCATTCTCTGCTCTAAAGCAGGTAAATCCCTCTACTTCACTTGGACCTATTAGCATAACTTCAAAATCACTATATTTATTCTTAGCAAGATGAGCTGCCTTTATTAATTCCTCTTCCCCAAGCTCACTTCCAAGTGTTGTTAAACCCATCTTTATTTTTTCATCATAATAACCTTTTTCTAAAATATCTGCTATATCATTAAATACTTCCGCTACTATTTTTTTAACATTTTGAGTCATATAACCACCCCTTATTCATCAAGTAAGTGGGAAGCAAAATCCTTTAGAGCCTCTGCTACCATCTTTTTAACTTCATCTTTAGTTACTACTTCCTTTTTATCCTCTAAAGTTCCTGAATTTTTCTCAATTAAATAGGATATTCCATCAAATAGATTTGTCATACGGGCAAGGAAAAGACTTCCCTTTCCAACAAGCATCACTCTATTCATTTCACCCTTTATCATCTTATCCCTTGCAAAACCAAGTATTGGTACACCCGAAGGAACGTGCCCTTGTGTTGGTGCATATCCAACATATCCGTGATTTTTTACAAAATCATTTATTTGACTTCTTTCAAGCTGTCCTTTTTTAACAGCAAGAGCTGCAATCATCTTATAGTTTTGTGTAGGCACATCTCCTGCACCTGCTGGTTCTGTTACTTCAGGATTTTGCATCTCTGGTGCATACTTATCAACATCAGTAAATTTCAAATTTAATTTTTCAAGTGGTGCAGCAACAATAGCTTCAATTACCGCCTGTGGTGAGGCACCTGCACCTATTGAGTGTTTTCCTACTGAATCTGTTCTTATAACAGGATTTATTCCATCATTTTCAGATACTAAAATAGCAAAGCCACCTAAAACATCCTCCATTATAGGCATTCCCTTTTTAACATGGTCACGACCATTCATACCAAGCTTTGCAGTAGCACCACCAGCAACAACAAGAACATTTTTAAATACTTTAGATTGAATTAAAGTTGAAGCATATAATAGTGCATGTGCTGGACCTGCACAAAATCCTCTTACATCACAGCCTGTAGCATTTTTAAAGCCTGCTATTTCACCTATTGCCTTTGCGAAGTTTCCTCCACCTCTTTGATTCATATCTCCACAGGCTTCCTCTGAACACTCTATTATATAATCTATTTCTTCTCTTTTTACATTTGCCTTTTCAATAATATGAAGTGCTGCTAAGACACCTGAAGCCTTTACTGCTAAATTTTCGGTTATAACGTGAGAAGATAAGTTAGTATCAAACTCGTGGGCTCTTTTTACACAACCTACTAATTTATCGTTTAGATACAAACCCTCTGCTACTCCATTTTCAACAAGCTTATTTATTTCATCTATTTCACTACCCTCTCCAAGTCTACCTGAAAGTTCCTTTAAATAATTGTTATTTTCAAATTTTATCTTTAATTCTTGATTAAAACTCTTTTCCAATTTTACTAAATCAAAAACATCACAAACCTTCATAAGGCCATAAAACTCATCTTCAGGCATTATCTCTCCAAATTTTCCATATCTATTTGCATTTTTAAATTTTTTATTAAACCAAGGTCTTTCTATATTCGCTAACTCTTCGGGATCTATATTTCCTATGTAGGTTTGATTAACTGGATATGAAACTGCATCATCATAGCTTCTTAGATGATTTCTAATAACTTTTAGATACTCAGAATCTGGATTTGTCTCCCTTTCAAGGGTTTGTGTAGTACCATTGTGTAAAACCATATCAGGAGTATGAACTAAAATATAACTTACTCCCCTTATAACAGGATACATATAATTACCTCCCATAAATTAAATTGCTTATCTATTAAGTTCCGTTTAGGGAAAACCCTAAACGGAACTCATATTTATTATTCAAAAACTGTTTGTTCCTCAATAGGAGTCTGTAGTGCCTTTAATGCCTTTTCTACAAGCCTTCTTCTTAATGCCTTTTCATCTTCATAGGATAAATTGGGGTTTCCAAGTGGGTGAGGTATTGCAACTGTTGGAACTATTCTATTTGCACCAACAGTTTTTGAAATTGGAACAATTGTACACATATGAACTACTGGCAATCCTGCCCTTTCTATTTCCTTTACCATCGTTGCACCGCAACGAGTACAAGTACCTCAAGTAGAGGTTAAAATTACTGCCTGCACACCATCCTTTATAAGTTCCTCAGCTATTTTTTGACCATACCTTTTAGCATTTGCAACAGCTGTTCCATTTCCTACAGTTGAGTAGTAATATCTATGGAGGGAACCTATTTTGCCCTCTTTTTCAAGTTCTCTTAAAACATCAACTGGTAATACCCTATCTGCATCCTTATTTGCATATACAGGGTCATATCCTCCGTGGGCTGTTTCATAGGTTTCACTTGTTAAATCAAATACACCTTCAATATCATATTTTCCAAATTTTGATGCGCTTGAGGATTCAATCTTATCTGGATTTCCCTTTGGAACAATACCACCAGATGTTACAAGAGCTATCTTAGCATTTTTTATATCAACTATTGGAGGATTTGGTTCTACTCTATCAAAATCTGGCATCTTAAACTCTGTTTTAAACTCTTCTCCCTTTATCTTTTTAACAAGCATATCAACAGCTCGTTTTGAACCTCTCTCTTGTGCAAAATAGTTCTTTCTAATTCCTCTTTCTATATATCCTTCTGTTTCTGGGGTTCCTATTTCCTCATTGTTTATAAGTTTTAATGCAAGTGCAGCCATCTTTGGTATGGCATCCCTCATACCAACTGCACTATCCTTAGTGGAAATTATATAAATATCCTTTTTATAAAGATCAACACCTGGGTTTTCTATATACATACCAGTTAAAACAGGTATATTTAAATTATCCTTAACATACTTACAAATACTACCACAAGCATTACCATACCTTCCTGCATTAAAGGCTGGACCTGCTATAAATAAGTCTGGCTCATATTTTTTTATCATTTCAAGAATTGTATTTTTAGCCTTCTCTTCATTCTCTGCATAGTAGGAATCTCCACATATGATTGTTGCTACAATCTGTGCCTGTCCTTTAAAGGCTGCATTTAGTGCCATACCAGGTCCTATAAATCCTTCCTTTACAAAGGGTTCAATATGTGCTTTTTCTTCTCCACCAACCTGTCCAAAAAACTGATTTAAATAATGAACAACCTTAATCATCAACTCCCACCCCCTCAGTGTCAATCTTTATATTGGCTGTACATTTCTCTTATAGAACGTACTTCATTAGAAATCGCCTCAACATCAAGAACCATTTCCATCATTCCACACTGTTCATCATAAACAGCTTGATCACATTCATTTTTAATCTCTTCCTCAAGAATATGGTATACCCTAAGTCCTAATGAAACACCAGCAAGTGGTCCTGCATAGGTTGGGTCTCCTGCTGTAACTGTCTCTGCAGATAAACCTGCTGCCTCTGCCTCTGAACCTCCAAGAAGTACAACAACATTTTCTGCACCATACTTTTCAGTTAAATCCTTAACTCTTTGTTGGATCTCCAGATCCATTGCACCTGCAGCCGTTCAAACAAAGCATTCAGTTGAAGCAAAAACTACATCTGCTCCTGCACTTTTTGCACATTCCTCAATTGCTGGTCCTGGAATACCATCTCTATCTCCTATAGCTATAACCTTTCTTCCCTTTAATATCATAGTATTACCCCCTTTAAAATCCTTTTGCTGATAGATAACCAAATCCAACTTCACTTGTTGCACCTGTTATCACCTGAATTTCTGCCTCTATTGAGCCATCCTCTCTAAGTGAGCCTGCAAATCCACCAGCTATAATATCTGCAGCCTCAACATGGCCAATAATTTTCTTCATAGGTGGAAGTAAAATAAGTTCATTAGCATTTCCTGCAGTCACAACTGCATCTCCCTTTGGAGTTGAATCAGCAAGTGATTGTGATGCTCCATCTCTTCCTGCATACTCATCAGTTACAAGAACTGTTTTAATTCCTTTTTCTTCAATCTTATTGCAGTTCATTACAAGGTCTGCATCAGGGTTTCCAAAACCTTCTTCTGATATTATTGCTGCATCTGCTCCTAAGAACTCTACAAGTTTTGCAGTATAGTTTGATGACCTTTCCTTATCTGCAAGATAAACATTTTCATTTGTAATAATACAGCCAATAAAGTTAATATCCTTTCCGTGTCTTTCATATAAATCTTCAATAATAGGATTATTCATATGAACATAGGTTGGGTTTTTATCGCAGGCAGAAACACAGTTTCCACTTACGATTGCACCATCAAATACCTCTGTAGGATAAATGAAAGTAGGAATAATCTTCTTTGCATCAACACCATAAACATAGGTATCGTGTAGTAACCCTTGGCTTTGAAGCATATACACATATACAACCTTTGGAAGGTGTGGATACATATTTACTTGTTCAAGAAGAGGAAGTGTTTCATAAACCTTTATTTCATCAGGTTCTACATTTTTACCTGCCCTACCAAGATAGCAGGCAGCCTTAAAGCCTACCATTCTTACTGCCTCTTCGTGTTCGTGCTGAGGTAGATTGTCAACAGGTTCACACACTAAAACAATATTGTTTGTTTTTGAAAATGGAGTATACTTTGCACCTTCTCCTGTCATATCTATTATGCCTTCTTGGAATCCAACTATTTTACCTGTTGTTACTACTGCTGCACCCTTTAATACATGTGTTCTTCCTGAACCTACTGTATCAACCTTTGAAATAAAACCTGGGAAAATTCCTCCCTTTCCCTCAACCTTAACTCTTGGTTCAATTACATCCTTTACAGGTATTATTCTTACCTCTTCACCTGGTTTTGCAAGTTCTACATCAATACTTCTTAACCTTTCATCACCTGATACTTCCTTTAAAAGTTCCTCCTTATTGATGTACAAAATACCATTTTCTACTCTTGTTTCATCCGAAAACTGAACATCTTTTATAAATATTTTTCCAAGTTCAAGTCGCAATGCCTTCACCCCCTATAGTTTTTCTTATATTTTATTAATATTAAGAAATTTTTATCAAAATAAGGAGACCTTGTCTCTCTTATTTACAAAATCTTTTAATCATATTTTCAATATCTTCAACAGTATTAATTTTGTCTGGAGTTAAAACCTCTGCCCTTTCTCCATTTACATATACTATCATTGTTGGAAGACCTAAAACCTTTTGAGCTATAGCAAGCCTTCTATTTTGGCTTGTATTTAAACTACAGAACTTAATCTTATCTCCATATTTTTCTTCAAGCTTGTGAACATCAGGCATAAGTTCAATACATTTTTGGCACTTATCTCCCCAATAATCAACAAATACTGGCTTTTCAGCAAAGTTTAAAACTTCAGCTTCAAAATTATCCTTATTAACCTCTAACATACTACCCCTCCTATTTATTGAACTTTTCATTTATATATTCTTCTGCAGCAACAGCAGCAACAGCTCCATCAGATGCTGCAGTTATAACCTGTCTTAGGGTTTTCTGTACTACATCGCCTGCTGCAAATACACCTTCAACATTTGTTTTCATATTTCTATCGGTTAAAATATATCCCCTTTCATCCATTTCAACCTTCTGTTTAAAAAGTTCACTCTTTGGTTCAAGTCCTACAAAAACAAATACACCGTTTACAGCAAGTTCACTTACCTCACCTGTCTTAACATTTCTCAGTACAAGGGATTCTAATATTTCATCACCCTTTGCCTCTTCTACTACTGTATCCCAAATAAACTTTATTTTTGGATTATTAAAGGCCTTTTCCTGTAGTGATTTAGCTGCCCTTAAGGAATCTCTTCTATGTATTATAGTTACAGTCTCTGCAAACTTAGTTAAATAAAGTGCTTCAGTTATTGCACTATCTCCTCCCCCTATTACTGCAACATCTAATCCTTCAAAGAAGTCTGCATCACAGGTTGCACAGTATGAAACTCCTCTTCCTCTTAGTTCAATTTCATTTTTAAAATTAGCAAGTCTATATTCTGCTCCTGTTGCGATAATAACGGCTCTTGACTTATACTCTTCCTTTCTTCCCTTTAAAGTTTTAATATCGCTTGAAAAATCAACCTCTACTATTTCGTCCTTTGCAAATGTAGTACCAAATTCCTCTGCTTGCCTTCTCATTCTTTCAACTAATGCTGGACCTGTACAATTTTCAATAGAACCAGGATAATTCTCAAGCTCTGCAGTTGTTGCTGCTTGACCTCCAAACTTTTCCTTTTCAATTACTAATACATCAAGTTTTGCTCTTGATGCATAAAGTCCTGCTGATAAACCTGCTGGACCTCCTCCTATTATTACAATGTCATAGATATGGCTCATACTATCACTTCCTTTCAATTTAATGCATTTTTTATTAAATCAAAATCAATTAAACTAAAATCCTCAAGCACCTTATCTGTATAAACGGGTGTTTTTTTACTTTTAATAAGCTGTTCAGCCTTCAATATGCTCTCTTCTATTATCTCAAGGCTTAATAAATCCACATCATTAAAACATTCCTTTGATACTGCAACAGATTTAAATGGTGTCTGATTTGGTTTTATACTCCCCATTAGAGGATGCGTTAAAAGTCTATGTCCTTTATGAACATAATCCCTTGCAAACATCAATATATCTAAAAGCGAAGCCTCCTTCTTATACAAAACACTATATTTATTTTCTAAACTGCTTTTTGTTAGAGGATTATTTGTTAATATAACTGGTTTAAGTTTCAATACTGCCACCTCTTTTGATGTTTAAATTTAATAGCTTTAAAGTTATTTTACAAATAAAAAAAGGATGTAGTTGCCTACATCCTCTGCCTCCACAGAGTTCTGTCCACAAATAGTACTTTTGCCTGAGAGTATCATAAAACTTGGCAAGCTTTACTTACCCCTTCGGCGCCCTTTTGGGTCTCTCCTATTTGCTTCATCCAGAATATTTAGTTCCTAATTTCATTATACCTAAATTATAGAAATTTTGCTATTTATTTTTTGAATAGTTTGAATTATAAAAACAAATAAAAATAGATGCTCAAAAGCATCTATTTTTTATAGAACCATATTCCAATAACTCCAGGTCCTGAGTAGGTTGCAACAACTGTTCCAACCTCAGCAAGAAGGTACTCATCAACATTTAGTTCGCCCTTTACCATTCCTTCAAACTCAGCTAAATTTTCAAAGTCTTTAACAGTTCCTACTGCAAAAAACTCATCTTTATTAAAGTCCTCTTCTTGAACATATTTTATCATTCTTGTTAGAGCCTTCTTCATACCTCTTGTTTTATCTAAAATCTCTAATCTTCCTTCTGTTATATAAATAATAGGCTTAATATTTAAAAGCGTTCCTATGGCTGCTTGAGCACCTGATAGTCTTCCACCCTTTTTAAGATATTCTAACTTATCAAGTGCAAAGGCTACCCTTGATTTTGGTGCAAGTTCATTTAATGTATTAAAAATTTCTACTATATCTTTACCTTCTTCAACCATCTTTGCTGCCTTTAGTGCAAGCATACCTGTACCAAAGCTTACTGTTCTTGAATCTACAACATATATATCTTCTGTTTCAAGCATATCCTTAGCAATAAGGGCTGATTGGTAAGTACCACTTAAGTTTGATGATATATGAATTGATATTATTTTATATCCTTCATCTAAAAGCCTTTTATACTCATCACAAAACCTTGCAGGATTAACTTGAGATGTTTTTGGTAGTTCGTCACCCTCATCAAGCATCTTTAATAAGTCATCTATTTTTAAATCTACTCCGTCATAATATGTCCTGTCTTTATAAGTTACTGTTAAAGGAACAACTCTAATATCGTATTTTTTAACAAGCTCTCTTGGAATATCTGCAGTACTGTCTGTAACTATTGCTATTTTATTCATCATACCCCTCCACTATTTCATATTAGGAAATCCCATCTGCCTTAACGCTTCATATGCAACAATAGATACTGTATTTGATAAATTTAAGGATCTTTCTGTTGTTTCTACCATAGGAATTCTTATTAAAGTATCTTTAAATATCTCTCTTACACTGTCTGGAACACCTGATGACTCTCTACCAAACATTATAAAATCACCCTGTTTGTATTCAACTTCTGTATAAAACTTATCTGCTTTAGTTGTTGATAGATACACTCTTGCACCTTTATTTACTTCAAGGAAATGTTCAAAACTATCATAATATACAACATCTACAAGCTTCCAATAGTCCATTCCTGCTCTTTTTAAATGCTTATCATCAATCAAAAAACCAAGTGGCTTTATAAGATGTAGTCTTGAATTTGTCAAAACACAAGTTCTTCCTATATTACCTGTATTATATGGTATTTCTGGCTGATATAAAACTATATTAAGATTCAATTTTATCCCTCCAAAACTACAAATCATACATTTTATTATACCAAGAGTCTAAAAAAAAAGTAAATAAAATTTAAGTGAAAACCAAAATAAATAGATTTTTTTATAAAGAAAAAAACCTTAGTGACCAGTCAGTATAATTTTTATGTTAATTTAACTGCTAAATTAATTCATTTTTTCTATATGATGATATAATGATATTTATAGGAGTTATAATTCTTAATTTTATTTAATATATATTGAATAGTAAAGTATGGGAGGGGTTTGAATGAATTTAGCAAGGACAAGACTTGGTGAATCCGCGATAAAAGAAGCTGTAAAGTATATTTTAAAGGACCCAGAAAAAAACATACCTAAAATAATAAAATGGGGAGAAAAGATAGCAATAAGAGAACAGGACAAAAAATATATCGCTAACATTAAAAAGTATCTCGATGACCCAAACAGCAACTGGTATAAGTACACATACAAGCTATTAACAGAACTACATCCAAACGTAAGAGAAAGAGTAGGAATAAATTATTTCTTAAATGCAACTATGTTTGGCATTCCAGTTCAGCTTGAAAACGAGAAAAAATACGATTGCAACATACCTTGGGCAATACTTATAGACCCAACATCTGCTTGTAACCTTAAGTGTAAAGGGTGCTGGGCAGGTGAGTACAAGCCTTGGAATCTTTCCTTTGAAGATTTAGACAGAGTTGTTACAGAAGGAAAGGAACTTGGAATATATATGTATATATTCTCAGGTGGGGAACCACTTATGAGAAAGGATGATATAATAAAACTTTGCGAAAAGCATAATGAGTGTGCTTTCCTATCCTTTACAAACGGTACATTAGTAGATGAAGAATTTGCTGAAAAAATGCAAAGAGTTGGAAACTTTGCACTTGCATTTAGTGTTGAAGGATTTAGAGAAGAAACAGATATGAGGCGTGGTGAGGGCTGCTTTGACGCTGTTATGAAAGCAATGGATATATTAAGAGACTATGGATGTGTATTTGGTTTTTCAACCTGCTATCATAGATATAACACAGAAGTTGTTGCTTCTAAAGAATATATAGATTTGATGGTTCAAAAGGGTTGTAGATTTGGATGGTATTTTACCTACGTTCCAGTTGGAAGAGATAGCGATGTAAACTTTATGGCAACAATAGAGCAAAGAGAATATATGTATAGAAGAATAAATGAAATTAGAGCTACAGAACCAATATTTGTACTTGATTTTTGGAATGATGGAGAATTTTCAAATGGATGTATTGCTGGTGGAAGAAGATATTTCCACATTAATGCAAATGGAGATTGCGAACCATGTGCATTTATACACTATTCTAATATGAACATAAAGGAACACAGCCTATTAGAAGTTCTACAGTCTCCATTGTTTATGGCATATAGAAGAAATCAACCTTTTAACGACAACCTACTAAGACCTTGCCCAATGATAGATAATCCAGATGCTCTAAGAAAAATGGTAAAAGAATCTGGTGCCTTATCAACTCAAGTTAATGATGATGAAACAATTGATGAACTTGCAGATAAGCTCCAAGAATATGCAAAGGCTTGGGGTGAAAAAGCAGATAAAATTATGATAGCAAAGAAAAATATGTCAAAGGGTGCATAATTTAAAAAGTGCTGTAGATAAATTTCCTACAGCACTTTTCTTCTATTTAAAAACTCTTTTTAAAATCCAAGGTCTTTTTATATTTATTGCCTTCTTAGGACAAAGTTCGTGACAGCAAAAACATCTTATACACTTTTTATAGTCTATACTTGGAACCTTATCCCCCATCTTAAGTGCCTTAGGTGGACAGCTCTCAATACATACTCCACACTTTACACAAATATCCTTTGAAAACTCCGGTCTTGGTGAAAGATAAAAGGTTAAAAAATCTTCTACTCTCTTTGGAACTCTTCCTCTAAAGAAGTTCACACTTCTAATCCTTGGAACTTTAAAATTAGAAACATATTTATCTAAATCTTCACCTACTATATCAACTGTTTCAATACCACCCTTTATTATCTTTCTCTCTAAACTTCTTTTTAATGTTGGAACATCATCAACCTTAAGGCCCATAAGATGTGCTCCACATACATCAAGTTCATAGGGGTTTTCTGATGCTAAAAGAAGCCCTACATTTTTAGGAACACCCGCGGTTGGTCCATCCCCCTCCATAGCAACAATACCGTCAATTATCGAAAAGGATGGTTTAACTGTCTCGCATATATCAACAAGTAGGTTTGAAAAATCATATATCTCAGGCATCTTAAAGTGATATTCAACCTTCAAAACTCCTGGTATCATCCCAAATAAGACCTTAACAGCACCAGTATAAACAGCCATACTATGGGTTTTTAACTTTGAAATAGTAATTATCCTGTCACACTTAAAGGGCGGGTTAATCATTGTTAAAACTCTTGATATACAACCATCTGGTGTTTTGTAATCACTATATGAACAGTCGTAATTTAGCTCTGCTCCACTATTTTTAGCAGCCTCCTCTATTCCACATACCTTATAGAATCCCTTTAATATCTTTTCATTGTAGGGACCTCCTGGGCTATCGCCAATTATAACTCTGCAGCCATTTTCAACAAGCCTTTTACTAACAGCTTCAATAACCATAGGGTGTGTTGTTGCTGCCTCATCAGGATGTTTTTTTATTACCAAATTTATCTTTAAAAAAACCGTCTCTCCCTTTTTAGCTATTTTATCTATTCCACCATAGAGCTTAATCATCTCATCCACTGCTCTATATACATTTTCCCTTTCATAGTCACTACATTTTACAGAATATACAGTACTCATTTTATCACCTCAATACATATTTTTTTAATTTCTATCTATTCTAAATATAAAGGAGGTTTTACTATGCTTTTTTATCCAAAGCGAGCCTTTTTTGAACCTAAAACCCTTGATTATCCAACAGGAAAATTTATATACAATAAACTTAAAGAGCTCAATATACCCATTTTTGTAGAAAATAAACCCGTAAGCTTTGAAAAGGATTTTGAAGATATAAAAGAATATTATGCCTATGCCAAAAGTTCACTTGTAGTATCTATTAAAAAAAGTATGAAACTTGATAGCTGCAAACCTTCTGCAGATTACCAATTCCCACTTGTTACAGGATGTCCTGCAAGTTGTCAATACTGCTATTTACAGTCTAACCCAAATATAAAACCCTTTGCAAGAGTATATGCAAATGTTGAAGAAATTTTACAAAACAACGAAAAATATATAAATCAAAACAAACCCAAAATCACATCCTTCGAGCTTGCAAGTACGAGTGATCCTTTATCTGTTGAACATTTAACTGGTTCTGTTAAAAAGGCTATTGAGTTTTTTTCAGAACAAGAATACGGAAGATTAAGGCTTGTTACAAAATTTGCTTATGTTGACACCCTTCTTAACATAGAACATAAAAGGCATACAAAAATTAGATTTAGCATAAATTCAAAGTATGTAATAGATAAATTTGAATTTAATGTAAGTCCATTAAAGGAAAGATTAGAGGCCGCACAAAAGGTTTATGATGCTGGGTATCCTTTAGGTTTTATAATTGCACCTATATACTATTATGAAAACTACAAAGAGGAATATGCAGAACTTCTTGATATGCTAAGGGAAAGGATAAAAGACCCTGATAGTGCAGAAATAACCTTTGAACTTATTCAGCATAGATTTACAACAAAAGCTATGGATACGATATTAGCACGTTTTCCAAACACAGAAATAGACTTTTCAATGGAAAACAGACAACAAAAATGGGGTCCCTATGGCGTTTATAAATATGTATATAAAAAGGACATAGCAACTAATATAAAGGAATTTATGATATCAGAGATAAAAAGAAGATTTCCAAAGGCAGAGGTGGAATACTTTACATAACTAAAGTGCCACCCAGGTGAAATGTGACATTGAAACAATTTGGATTAATTCACATTTCACCTGGGTGGCACTTTTTTGGCGGAGAGGGTGGGATTCGAACCCACGGTGGAGTTACCCCCACGCCGGTTTTCAAGACCGGTGCCTTAAACCAGCTCGACCACCTCTCCATATTTAATTGGTGACCCCTAGGGGATTCGAACCCCTGTTACCACCGTGAAAGGGTGGTGTCTTAACCACTTGACCAAGGGGCCATCTCTCTGGCACAGAAAATAATATACCATCTTATTAGACAAAAGTCAACATATTTTTTTATTTTTTTGTTATAAATAATACTCCTAAATTTAAACAAGGATTTATTTAATTTACTTTTTCAAAGATAACATAAATTATAATAAATTCTTTTTAAAATATCCATAAGTTCTTTTTATTTATTAACTTTTTTTAATTTGAATAAAAAATTTTAAGGTTATAAAATCTAATTATAATTTTCTATAGATTTTAAAGTTTTAAAGCAGGTGTTAAAATGAAGCAATTTATAAATACCCTTTATTTTTTATCAGGAAGGATATATGTTCCAACCTATCTTTTAGGAAGAAAAAATATACTTCTACATATTAGCGACACACCATCAAATATCTATCCTTCAATAATTAAGCTGACCAAAAAAATTACTCCAAAATATATAGTACATACTGGGGATATTGTTGATAATATAAAATTAGAACTATATCCTAATAGACAGAGTGAATATACAAATTACGCCTCTATGTTTATAAATGAATTAGTTAAATATACAAGTAATAGTCTTATCATAGTTCCAGGTAATCACGATAATATAGATGTTATTAAAAACTTAGACAAAGTAAATATAGTTGAAGAAGGCAATTCTATTTCAATAGAAAATTTAAGTTTAGGAGTATCTCATACGATAAATAATCTACCAAAACACAAATGTGATTTTTATTTATATGGACACGATAAAAGCCAAGATACAAAAAATCATCTTAATGGAATTAATTCAATTAATATAATTGATATCTCAACAAAGGAAGTTTTCCATCTTAAATATCCTTTAGGAACTGATAATTATAGGTTACTTAGAACAAAGATAGGAATATAACTGGGGGGGAAATTTAATGCTTTCACTTTTTAGATTAGGTCCTAAGATGATAGTTATAGGAAGTCAAAGTCCTAACGAGCTATTAGAAGAATTTCATAAAAATTATAATTCGGTAAAAACTGATGTTATCGATGCCTTGAATTCATCTTACGAAAATTCAACTATTGTATTTTTAACAGAACCAAATAAAAAGATAGCACATATAAAGGATATTATTGCTACAATTTATGTAAATATGCCATCTGATGAATTTTATAACACTCTTATAAATAAAAAAATATGTACTAAAATTAATGACATAAGAACTGCTCCTGGAATAATAGTTATGCGAACTCAAGGAGACAAGGATAAAATAATAAGCTCTGTTGCATACGAATATCAAGCAAAGATGCTACCTATTTTTGATAGTTTAGATAATGGAGAGTCAAATCAAACTATAATACTATTTACAGATAAACCTCTTAACAGCAAGTTAACTATAAATTCCTTTGACTCAACTACACTACTTGTAGATGAAAATATAAATGTTGTTTCATCTAAATTAAGAAACCAAGCCCTTAGATTTTTAAACGAAGGATTAGTTGATAGACCTTGGTATGAACTAAGCATACGTATTTATGATAGATACAGCAAATATGATATGCATTATAAAAGATTATCCATTGCACTTGATAACTTAGATGTTGGGTTTATTTTGGGTGAAATGTGGACAAAAGATACTCCAAGATTTTTACTATCTGTTTTAGTCTATCAAATAAAGCTTTTTACTCTTCTTCCTCCAACTGAAATTAAAAAGATATTACTTGGGCTTGAATATGCAAATGATGGTACAAGAATTGTAGATTTTGATTTAATCTATAAAAATAAAAAAATTGATTGGACAGAGGTTAAGGTGAACAATTTAGAACGCAAAAATCTTGGAATGATGTTTAGGGAGGAAATTTTAAAAAGTCTATCAGAAAATCAAAAACAAAAGTTAGTAAATCTTGAAAACATTATTCTAAATACAAGGGAGTAGACTTTATCTACTCCCTTAGTATTAACTCCTCTATTGCTTTTGCTACTCCATCATTATCATTTGTATCTGTTACATAGGCTGCAATTTCTTTTAGCTCCTCCTCTGCATTTCCCATTGCTATAGGAAAACCTGCAAATTCAAACATTGTTTTATCATTTTCATTATCCCCAAAACAAACTATCTCTTTTCTATCTATATCAAAAAATTCAGCAAGCCTTCTTAGTGCTCTTCCCTTTGATACTTCTTTATCCATTATCTCAAAATTGTTCATATATGATGAAAAGATTGCAACATCCATATTTTCTTTAATAAACTTTTTTAATTCCTGAAGCTTTTCTACTTCATCCTCAAGTGCCATTACTACAACCTTTAAAAAATTCTCTCCTTCTTTTTCAACAATATCCTCAAGACTATCAACTATCTGTATGTTTATTCTTTCATCCTCTGGAACTATTTCATTCCATTTTGAATAGTTTAAGGATGAATGTATAAGCCTTTCTGAATATATAGTATCTGTCGTATATATATGTGGATAAAATCCCCATTCTCTCGTAACCCTTATTATATCCAATAAGGTTTCTTTTTTTATGTATTTTTCGTATATAACCTCATTCCTATCCTTTTCACGAATATATGCACCATTTGACGCTATAATAGGTGCCTTTGTACCTATTATTCTTGCATAGGATTTTGCAGAGGTGAAAATCCTACCTGTACAGATAACAAGCTTAATTCCCTTTTCCGAAGCCCTTCTTAGTACATCTTTAGTATATTCAGTTACCTGTTTTTGGCTGTTTAAAAGTGTTCCATCCATATCCATTGCTATTAATTTGTATTTCAAAGCTATCATCCTTTCGCAAATATTCCCTAAAAATTATACTATAAAATAGTATAAATATAAAATAAAAACTTAAACCTTTTTTAAAAATTAAGGACAGGCTATTTTAGCCCGTCCTCAAGATACTTCCACTCTACTATATCTCCATCCTTTAAAATATACGAACCTGCACCTACAGAAGGCTTTACTCCATTTACATAATAGCACCATCCACTATTTTCACCATAATCCCTTTCCTTTAATCCAGCAATTGATGAAAAGTAAATGTTTCCTCCTGTTCCCTTTGCCCTATAGGATATCTTGTTATCTATAAGCACCTTTAATGTAACATCTCCTGCAGATTTAGAATTAATATCAACATATCCTTTATACAATACTTTATTATTTACTGTATCGATTATATAAAAGTTTGGTTTTAATGAGGTAGATTTATTATCCTTTGAAGCATCGCTATTATTTTGTGTTTTATTTTTACTCTCCCCATTATTATTTACATTCGTTGTGCTATTTTTACTACCTTCCTTTTTAATTTCACTTGTTTTATTCTGTTCTCTTTTTTCAACTGCGTTACTACTTTCTTTATTTTGTTCCTTTTCACTATTTTCTTTTATTTCCTGTTTATTTTGTTCCTTCTTCTCAACCTTGTTTTCCTCTTTATTATTTACCACAACATTATCTACTGCTGATTTTTGAATCTTATTTTGTAAACTGCCTGCAAAGGTTATTGCTGTAACTGATAAAACAAGCATTACTACAATTAGCAGCAACTTTTTTTTCATAATACTGCCTCCTAAGCTCTTTTTTGCTTTTTAATTAATACAAAGCCTATAGCTATCATTAAAACTGCTAATGCTACTGCTGTATTTGCATCAAACATCTCACCTGTTTTTGGAAGTAGTTTCTTTACTTCCTCCTCACCTTTATAATCATATACCTTTAGCTTGCTCGCATCTACATTATTCTGGAAGAAATTATACTTTCCTACCCTTTTAAACTCTCTAATTGCAATAAGTGCTCTTAAGGCTTGTTCTGTAGCCATATAATCAGCCTTCTTGTTTAACTCGTGAGCAAATTGCCCTCCTGCAACTCTAAAGCTTAAAAGTGCAGAATATAAATCTCCATTTGTCTTTGTAAACTTAACTCCCTCTATATTTTCTCCAACTGCAGTAAGTCCTAATATTACAAAGGAAATTGTTTCACTAAAGGTTCCAAAGCTATCTGGTATATATCCAGAATTTAACTGAATTTTTGATAGGCTGTCAACTGCTTTTGCTACTGCTTCCTTTACCTTATCATTTGACATATAAGGTGAAAGTGCCGCAAGAGCAATACCTGTAATATCTGGATTTATTCCCATTTCAGCATTTAAAGTCCATCCATATAGTTCTTTACCATTTCTATTAACTGTAACTGCCTTATCAAGTATAAACTCTACAAGTTTTTCCCTTGTTATTTTATAGTTTGACTTATCTGAAGTATAGTCTAATGCAAGAAGTGCAAAAATTGCATCGTTTATAAGGAATTTATCTATACTTCTCTTATTATAAAGTTCCTCCATTAGGTTGTAACCTGCAAAATTATATGGGCTATATCCAGCTGCTGTTAATGTAAGTATTAACTTTTCTATGTCTGTATTTGTATATTCATCTATTCCATAGGATTTAAGTTCCTTTGCTGCTTCCTCAATTAGCTTTTCATCTACCCTTTTTCCCATCTTTGAAAGGCTCAAAAATACCCACATATCTAATTGGTTCTTTTCAATATAACTTAATGTTAAATTTAAATCATCTTCAATATTCTTCTTTATTAGATTGTTATTCTTTGAAACAACTTCAGTATATGCACTATCCCTAAAATCTAAACTTGGGCTATTTACTCCATCAATATTAAATACACCCTCATCCTTAACAACAGTTGGTAATTTATCCACATTATAACCACTTATTCTATAGCTGTGGCTTCCTTTTTCTAATCCTTCTAAGCTTATTTGACCATTTTCATCTGTTATATAGTTCTTTTCATCTATTGTTACAATTGCACCACCAATTGGAGTTGTTACTTCCTTATTTTGATACCAGTCAAAATAAGTATAAGCAAATTGAATTTTAAAAGGTTTATTTGGCTCTACAATCTCTGGAATAAACTTTATAGTATTTGCATAGGTTGTTGTAAAATCTCCATAGAAAACAACTATCTCATCACCATCGTTTGGAATGTATGAGTCTATACCAACCATTGGAGTTTCTATTTTATTTTTGCTTTTTATATAATACATCCATCCGTCATATCCACCAAATTTACCAGCCTTTAAACCGTTTATTTCTTCAACATATTTTCCCCATTGACTCTCTGCAATCTTATATGAAATTCCATTATTATTGAGTAATTTTTCTAAACCTGAAAGAGCCGTTAAGCCTTCTACTTCACCTTTTACTATTGTATCAAGTAGTCCCTCTACTCTTACTGTAAATTTTGGCTTTCTTATTTCAAATTTAATAGTATCTGCTACTATATTAGGAATTTCACTTCCCTCTTTAAAATCATAAAATTTTAGTTCGTGTACTCCTTCCTTAAGCCCCTGTGGAAGTTCTATTCTGTTTTCTTTAACCTCAACAATCTTTCCATCTATTTCAGCTTTAAATCCCTCAATTTTAGTTTTAGTACCATCCCAACCTATATTATTAAATGTAATTGTTAGTGCCTTATTTGGACTTAGCGTTGAAAAACTAATGTCGTTTGCTAAATATGGTTTTGGATAAAGTCCATAGTATAGTAAAAGTCTATCACCCTTTTTAAGTTCTGTTCCATCAATTGAAGTCATAGGTATTTCATACTTACCATCTCTTTGAATTACATACATCCAACCTGAAAATCCGCCTAAATCTCCCTCTTTTAATCCATTTATTTCTGAAATGTACTTACCATAACTACTATCCTTTAAAGCATAACTTACTCCTCTAAATTTTAAAACTTCATCCATAGCCTCAAGTGCATTTGTCTTATCTGTCTCTCCTTCTGCAATTATACCTTGGTTGCTTTGAACTACTACATAAACATTACCTGTGTTTGCCAAAGCCTGCTTAGGGAGTATGGATAAAAATTGTAGTAGAATAAAAATAGAAAGAACTATTTTTGAAACTGTTTTTTTCATAACTCTCCCCCCACTTCTTTAATATATGTTACCTCCAGCCTATTTTTAAATCGTTTTAGTATTTTATACATTTCATCATAAAATAGAACAGAAAAAACAAAGTTTGAACTTGCGTGAAGTATATCAAATACTAATCCTGATAAATAGGCTAAGGCAATAGTTTTTATATTAATAGGCCTTATAAAGCCTATAACATGCCAAAGGTTCATAATCCAATCAAACATAAAACCATAAATAAAACATATTATTGAAAAATACTCTAACTTAATTTTTTTCCTAATAAACCCTGAAATAGTTCCAACTAATCCCCAAGCAAACATCTGCCATATTGTCCAGGGACCGTGGCCTAAAAAAATGTTTGAAACAAAGGCAGCTACATTGCCTACTAAAAACCCAACAAAGGGGCCAAAAACATTTCCAGATACTGCAACAATAAAGGTGGTTGGCTGTACATTCGGAATTGCTCCAAATGGAATCCTAAAAACACCTGCGATTGCACCTAATGTTGCAATAAGCCCTATCTCTTTTGTACCCATTTTACTCCTTTCAAAGAAGATAAAGGCACAAAATAAAAATAAAATTAAAGAAAGATTTATTAAAAGTTCAATGTTCACTTACTTCCCTCCAAAGCCTCTATAAACTGTTTATAGGTAAAAATTCCTGAGCTATAATCTCTTGTTAATTTATTTATTTCAGTTGTATAAAAGATGCAATCCTCTAAAACTTTATTATCTCCCATCTCTGCTATCTCACCATTAAAAATCAATATAAATTTATCACAAACATCTGCTGCAAACTCTATATCGTGTGTAATTAAAATAATAGATATACCTTCATCTGCAAGGCTTTTAAGTATACCTGCTATTTCACCTTTAATATTTACATCTATTCCCCTTGTAGGTTCATCTAAAAGAAGTACCTTAGGCCTTAATATGAGCGTATTTGCAAGAGCAAGTCTCTGCTTCTCTCCTCCACTTAAATCCCTTGGGTTTTTGTCTTTGTACTTATACAGGTCTAATTTTTTAAGTATGTCATCTACAATACCTTTATCCTTTATACTAAAATTGTTAAGAGTAAATAAAAGCTCATCATAAACTGTATCCTTTGTAATATAATCATTTGGGTTTTGGGAAAGATATCCTATTTGCTGTGCTCTATCCTTAACATTTAACTTATTCATCTCTTTTCCATCTAAAATAACACTTCCCTTATAATCAATAAGCCCTATAATTGATTTTAAAAGTGTTGATTTCCCTGCACCATTTGGTCCAATAAGTGCTGCTATTTCTCCACTTTTAATGCTGAAATTAGCATTTTTTACAGCAGTAAAACTACCATATTTTATAGTTATATCCTTTATTTTTAGCCTTTCTTCTCCTGTATTTTCTTTTTTATAAATGCTTCTAAAACCTACATTCTTTAAAGCATTTTTTATAACTCTACTATCTAACGGATAATCACTAACTCCAACCTTTTTTGCAACTTTAAGCCTTAATGATAAAAATTGATTTACTATGTCGTTACTTGTTTTATATGCCTCTTCCTTTGTACCTATAAATTTAAGCCTTCCATCCTTCATAACTATAAGTTTATCTATGCTGTCAAACCATCTTGAAACTCTCTGCTCTATAACAATTACATTTATCATAAGTTCTCTATTTATTTTTTTTACTATATTTAAAACTTCATCTGCACTTACAGGGTCAAGCTGTGAGGTTGGCTCATCTAAAATTATGCACTTTGGCATAAATGAGAGTGCTGAGGCTATTGCAACCTTTTGTTTTTGTCCACCAGATAAAGTTGAAATATCCCTATCATACAAATCTGTAATTCCACAAAACTCAAGTGACTCCCATATTCTCTTTTTAATAGTACCTTCGTCTAATGCTATATTCTCAAGTCCAAAGGCTATTTCTCTATATACCTTATTCATTAAAAGCTGCCTTTCTGGGTCTTGAAAAACCATAGTAATAAGTCCTGCTCTTCTTCTGTCATCTATCTTTAGGATTTCTTCATCATCTAATAAAATCTTGCCACCTATTTTACCACCATAAAAATTAGGAATTGCTCCCGTTATACACTTTGCAAGAGTGGATTTTCCTGAACCTGAATATCCTGCTACTAAAACAAATTCTCCATCCTTTATTTCTAAATTTATATTATCTAATGCCTTTTCATTTGAATTTGGATAATAATAATTTAAATTTTGTATTTTAATCTGCATATACATTCTCCTTGTAGTAGTAGTTAATTACAAAAGTTAATAGAAAAACTAATATACATACAGAAAAGGTAAAAAGATTTATCGGTAATCTATAATCATCATATACATTGTAATCGGTAAGTCTTTTAAAAATTAAAAAAGAGAAAATAGATATTATACTTAACATAGAAACAAAATAGTCTATATGTTTAAATTTACTCTTATTAAATGTTGTTCTTTTGCCTGACAAAAAACCTCTAATGTAGGCTGATTCTGATATGTCAAAGGAAGCCTCAAGGGACTCTTCTATCAAAACAACAATAAGTGGAATTTGTGCCTTTATCCTTTGAAACCTACTTTTACTATTAAACTCAACTCCCCTAACTTTATATATATCCCTCAAATCCTTTAACTTATTTTTCATTGTTGGTATAAGTTTAAAGCAAACCATAAAAAGAAGGGTTGTCTTAGGCATCTTTGAAGAAAAAAATGACACTGCTGCATCTGAATCTACAAAAATTTCAATTACATAGAACAAATATATTATTATAAGAAGCTTAACTGCAAATAAAAAACTGTAAATTAAATTTTCAAGAGTAATATATTTATTAAAAACTTTAAAGAGCACAACTATTCCTGCGTTTACAAAAATTAAATTAATAAAAACTGTTAAAATTAATAGTGGTAAAAACACCTTAATAGTTGATACTATACGTTCCCTTTTATTAAAGTATATAAGCACTGCTACTTCACAAATTAAAATACTAAATAATATCAAAGGATTTATAGTTAAAAAGGAAATAAATATCATAACTAATGCATATAAAAACAAAGATAGTATATGTAATGATTCTGTCCTCATTCTATTCACTCCATATTAAGTATCTATTTAAATTTATAAGATTATATGTTGAATACAATAGTTTACTTATTTATGATTCCCAATTTACCATAAAAAAAAGGCCCTGTAAGGGCCTTAAAATACTATAGCTTAATATTTTAAGTCTCCCTTCCCTCCGAAGGTAACTTTGTCCCTTTACAGGCAGGTTTCCTGGCTTGTGGTTCATCCTCTACCTAACCTTCCCAATAAGGTGGTATAAATAGGCTTCGTCACCACTCACAGTAGCGGGGGCTGCAACGGATTTTAACCGTTTTCCCTTTTAACCATAAAATATGGCACCTGTAAAAATATTTACTTTTCAAGTATAATATATAACATTCTAAAAGATTAATCAATGCTTTTTAAAAATTTTCTTTATATTTTTATTTTTGTATTGTCTCTATTTACTTGAATATATTTTTATTATAAACTAAATAAAAAGAATTTTCGGAGGGATGGTATGCAAAATATTTGTCCAATGTGCAAAAACGAAGGGGATTTAGTTCAAAGAATTACGGTTGAAAATCTTGTTAATGACCACTTTAAGAAACACTTAAAATCAAGCGAATATGGGCTATGTAAAAATCCTGATTGTGATATAGTTTATTTTAACAACGAAACTTCAGAGGTATATTTTCAAAGAGATATAAAGGTACCTGTTTGGTATAAAAATCAAGAAAATCCTATTGTTTGCTACTGTGCAAATGTAACGTTAAAGGATGTAATAGAACTTGTGGTAGAAAAGCAAGAGGTTAAGACCCTTCAAGATTTAGTTGAAACGACAGGTGCAATGAAGGGCTGTAGGTGTAAAACACAAAATCCATCAGGAAAGTGCTGCAAAGATGTCTTAGAGGATGCCTTTAATTATGCATTAAGTCTTATTATTAATAAATCTAATGACAACCTTTTATGAAGTTAAAAAAGCTAATAAAAATTATATATAAATTAGCCCCGTTAAGGATTTTAAAGACATTAATTTATTTTGTTTAGCAAATTTGAATTTTTCTCTACTTTAAAAATTTCTCTCCTCACAATGTCATTGTCTTTATGAGACTTTACTAATTAACACATTCTATACCAAATTACAAACTTTTTAAATAGAAAAGCTAAATTTGTAAAAGCTCAAAAATAACCTTTTAAAATCCTTCAACGGGGCTTTTAAAATATCAAACTTATTAATAATTTATAAGTGATATGACTGCCATTAATAAAACACCTGTTAAAGCACTTATAACATACAAAAGACCTATTATTTTTACTGCATCAAGCTTGTTTTTAGATTCCTTTATCAAAAACACTAAACCTAATCCCGTATTAGCAGAAAGTCCTGCAATTGCACTTGAAAAATTAATTATTCCTAAAACAAAGGCTTGAATTATTCCAACTGAAATTGCACAATTTGGAATAAGCCCAATGAATGAAACAAACATAGGCTGTATATATGATGACTTACCTAAAATTCCTACACTTTTATCAATTTCAAAGGTCTCTACTAAATAACCAAGTGATAGATTAATTAAAAACATATATACAAATATTCTTAAACTCTTTTTTATCGAATGATACAATACCTCTTTAAAATCAAAATGCTCTGTTAAACATTCATCTGTTACTGCAAGCTCTGCACCTGTATCATTTACTTCATTTGCTCTGGATTTTAATATAAAATCAACTACATATCCCCAAATAACAGCTATACTAAATTTAATAATAATAAAGGGAAGAACTTTATCTATTGCTCCTGTATTTGAAATCAATACAGGAAGTGCTTCATCTGAAGTTGCTAAAAATATTGCAATGAGTGTCCCTAAAGTAATATAACCTTGAAAATAAAACATAACTCCAAGTATTGAAAAACCACACTGTGGTACAATTCCAAGTGCTGCACCAATTATGGGTCCAAACTTTCCTGCACTTTTTATTTTATAATCGTACTTTTTCCCCATCCTATGTTCAATAAACTCGATAAAAATGAAGGCTATTATAAGTATTGGTAGTGCTATTATTGTATCGTGTAGTGCTTCGTGAAGTAATTCCATATTACCCCTCCTCTATTTGCAAATAATTTGCATTATCTATTATAATATTATTCCCATATTGTTGCAATATATACATAAAATTTTAATAATTGTATTTAATAGATTAATAAAAAACCATAAGCAATATTGAAGTAAAAGATATACAACTTAAAAATTTTAAGTCCTGTCTTTACATATCTCATTACTTCACAAATTGCCTATGGCACTATAAAATTATTATTTATACATTAAATTATTTTATCCATATCAACCAAGTAACTATATATCCACTAATTACTGCAGATAGTGTAAAAGGTATACTCAACTTCATAAAATCCTTTGCCTTAACTTCATAACCTTCGTTTCTCAATATTCCTAATGTAGTAATATTAGCCGATGCACCTATTGGAGTAATATTTCCACCTAATGTTGCTCCAATTAAAAGCCCATAGTATAAAATATATGGATCAATTCCCATACCTGCAGCAACCTTCGCTGCAACTGGAAGCATTGTTGCTGTATATGGGATGTTATCAATAAAGGCTGAAACTATAACTGAAAACCATACAAATAGAGAATATATAGTAAATAATCCTCCCTTACCAAACTTTAAAAACAATTTACTTATGTCATTAATAACTCCAACCTCTGTTATTCCACCTATTATAATAAAAAGAGACATTAAAATTAATATAGTCTGGTAATCTATTTGTAATAGAGTAACATTTAAGGCATCTTTATTTTTATTAATTAATAGTTCTTTAATTAATCCTATTTGTAATAAAATAACACATATTAATCCATTTGTAATAGCAGGTTTATTTGGTATAAATGATGCTAAAATTAATAAAGCAACCATTGATACAATAAGGTATGTAGGAAACATATCCTTAACCTTTTCCTTTTCTTCAAGATGAATTGGTTGATTGTATTTTCTAAAAAATATAACAAGAACAAGGGCTGATACTATCGCACCAAGTTGAACAATAAAAAACAAACCTATTCTTCCCTTAAAAAAGAAGAAATCTAAAAAATCCATATTTGCAAATCCGCCAAGAAGCAATGATGTAGTATCTCCAACTAATGTTGCTGCTCCCTGTAGATTTGAAGAAATAGAAATTGCAATGAGCATAAATACAGGAGAAATGTTTATTCTTCTTGCCAAATTTAGTGCAACAGGTGCAACTATAAGAACTGTTGCAACATTATCTATAAAGGCTGAAACAATCCCTGCAAATAGTGCTAAAGAAATAATAACCCACTTTACAGAACCTACCCTATCTATTATAAAATCAGCCATTGCAGCAGGCATCTTTGATTCTATAAAGAGTGAAACAATACCCATTGTTCCTGTAATCATTAAAATGACATTCCAGTCTATGGTGCTAAAAACCTTATTGTAAGGAAGAATTCCCAATAGCACAAATAAAGATGCTACAACAACTGCAACCTGTGTTCTGTATTTTGGCATAAGTATTAGAAGTAAATAGGTTAATAAAAATAATATCAATGCTAATGTCTTCATCATTTGTCCCCCTTATTTCAATGTGCATTTAAATATGTACCTCTTGAAGTGCTTTTTAGGTACTATTGCATAATCCTCTGTTTTAAACCCAGCATCCTCCAACTCTTTTCTTATGTCGCTTACAGCAGCAATAACAGCCTCCTTTGCTATTGTTGATGCAGCCTTTAAAATATGCATAATCTCTTCGTCGGAAGTTATTGATAAAATACCATAGGGTAAATCAATTATAGCCAAATCATATTTTTTATCTACATCTGCTATATCTTTATTCTCAACCTCTACATCATAACCAAAAAACTCTATATTTTTTACTGCATTCTCTACTACCTTATCGTTTATATCATAGCCTTCTATGTTTACCCCAAGTGCTGCTGCCTCAAGCAGAACCGTGCCTACACCACAACAGGGGTCAACAACCTTTTTATTAAGATTATCCCCAAGACCTATGTTTAACATACTTCTTGCTATTCTAACTGGAAGAGCATTGCAGTAGTAAACAGGTTTATGTTCGTGCTTATGCCATTCTCCACTATTTTTTATGTACCTACCAAATATCCATATTCCATCAACCAAAGTTAATGCGAACATAACTTTTGGATTATAAACATCAACATCTCCTTCTATCCTCTCTCCAATTATGCCCTCAAGCCTATGCTTTTCATTAAATTCAACCTTTACCTTATCATCTACATCAAAATACTTTACCTTGTATTTTTCTTGAGTTATATTAAGCTTCTCAACCTCTTTTATTAAACCTTCAAAACTATTATAACTTGCTAAAATATCAATCTTGTATTTTATAAAAACACTTCTATCTATATCAAAATCCTTTTCACTTAATAAGTATTTTCCACTTAAATTTTTATTAAAAATTACCCTCATTTCTAAATTGCAGAGGTCTTTTTCATCTGGTCTATAATTAATGTAATAAAGAAACATACTATCACCTCAAAATTTAAGGCTGCATAACGCAGCCTAATTATCAATGTTCTATATTATCCCATACATAGGCTATTTTTGCAACCTTTCTTCCTTCAATATCAACAACAGCTTCCCTAAATATTTTTCCTCCCATCTTTTCGTAGAACCTTCTGTTTTTGTTATCCTTATAGGTCCAAACAATTAGATTTTTAATGTTTTCTTCTACTAATTTTTCTACTGCTGCATTAAAAAGCATTGTTCCTATCCCCTGACGTTGATAGTCATTATACACATAGATTGATTTAATTACTCCCTGATAGTTTTCAAAACCATCTGTTGAGAAAACAATAAAACCTACTAATTCTCCATCTTCATTTTCTGCAACATACATAAACTCCCTTGTTTCAGGGTCTTCAAATAGTCTATCAAGCCAAGTATCCTCAAGCTCATCATAGGTCCTATGTTCTAAAACTTCATTAGGGATTATTCCCTCATAAGTATCCTTCCAGACATCCATGTGTATCTTGGCGACAGACGGGACATCACTTGGAATAGCTTCTCTAACCAACATTACAACTCCTCCAAAATATAATCTTATTATATTTATATATAATCTACGAATTTATTTTACATTTTTATTATATAAAAGTAAAGAAAACTTAGAGGGAATAATACAGTATATTTATTATTTTTACGTTAAATAATGCAATTATTTTTATTTATTTAAATTATAGTCCTGCTGCTATGTTAATATTCCTATAATGTGCCTCAACATATTCATTAGATGTATCTTGACTATGTGGAATACTATTTTTTAAATATAAATCAAAGTGTCCTGTTACTCCATTTGTTGTAATTGTCTGTGCACTGTGGGGCATACCTGAAAGTGAGGCTGCAATATTTATACCATCTTTAAATACAACAACCGGTCTTGGATTCCACTGCCAAGTCCCAAACAAGCTCCTCATAATCTCTGTATCCTGTACTGTCAAAGGCTCAATATCGCTGTGGTTATATCCTCCCATCATCTTTACTTTAAACTGCTTACCCGTCTGAACATCAACTATTGTAAATATATCTCCCCTTTTTATTATATACTGACCCTCTAAAAACCAATCTACAATCTTTCCTCTTGTAGAAGGAGAAGTTGCTTCACCTGGTGTAACAGTATATACTCTTGGGGCATATCCTGAAATTGCTATTTTATCCCCAGCATCAAGCCAATCATCAGGCGACATATAGTTATATCTTAATATATTGTCAACGGTTGTATTAAACTTTTTAGCAACGGAATATACAGTATCACCTGGCTGCACAATATATGTAACGGCAGGCCATTCATATACTGGAGTTGGATTTACTGTAGGCGGTTTTATTTCCTCTGCAGTCTTATCGGGTATAAAAAGATTCTGACCAACATTTATTATATCTGATGTTAAATTGTTTAATTTTTTTATTTCATCAACTGAAACCCTAAAACTCTGAGATATCTTCCATAAGGTATCTCCCGATTTTACTGTGTAGTAGCTTCCATATACAACATTTTCTTTTACCTTTAGTGTCTGACCAGGATATATAGTATCAGTTGTCATATTGTTTAATGTTTTAAGCTGTGATACCGAAATTCCAAAGGTTTGTGCTATTTTCCACAGAGTGTCTCCTGACTTTACTGTGTATGTATCATAATAGGTTAATGATTCCTTTATTTCTTCCCTTAATCTTAATGTTTGACCAACATATATGGTTTCGCTCTTTAAGTTATTAAGGCTCTTTATCTTATCTACGGAAACACCAAAGGTGGTTGAAATTTTCCATAGAGTATCTCCTGATTTTACTGTATAAAACTCAGGAATTTGCTGTGAAGTAGTAATAGATGCCTTTGCCTTTGTTCCTAATGCATCTATTCCAAGGGGTATTGTCGCAAGAAGCATTGTTCCAAGCATTATTTTTGCAGATGATATTTTTATATTTGGGAATTTATCATCTACAATTTTTTGAACATAATCCTTTAAATCTTGAGAACTTTTCTTTATGATTTCACCAAGTTCTGTTGAAAGTTCTACTGAATTTGTATCTACATAAAGTATAAGTACATAATCATCTCTATGTCTTTCTAAATTATATCCACGAAAAATTGACACACTAACACCTCCTTATTTATATTTTTTCCAAATAAAATAAGTTATATTAATTTTAAAAATAAGAAAATAAAAAATCCGCCTTAAGCGGATTTTTAAGCTAAATTCAATGCTATTTCCATCATCTTTGTAAATGTAGTTTGCCTTTCTTGTGCTGTTGTTTCTTCTCCTGTAATTACGTGGTCTGAAACTGTTAATATTGTTAGTGCATTTACTCCATATTTTGCTGCAAGAGTGTATAGTGCAGTTGTCTCCATTTCAACAGCTAAAACACCATACTTTGCCCAAATCTTGTAGAATTCTCTATCATCGTGATAGAAGGAGTCTTCTGTTAATATGTTTCCAACCTTAACATCTATTCCATTGTTCTTTGCATATTCATATGCCTTGTATAGAAGTTCAAAGCTTGCTGCTGGTGCATAATCTAATCCATTAAAATTAATTCTATTTATGTTTGAAGTTGTACAGGATGTCATTGCCAATATAATGTCTCTGACCTTTATGTTTTCATTTATTGCACCACAAGTTCCTATTCTTATTAGATTCTTTACTCCATAGGAATTGATTAATTCATTTACATATATTGATATTGAAGGAACTCCCATACCTGTTCCTTGTACTGAAACCCTCTTGCCCTTATAATATCCTGTAAAGCCATACATTCCTCTTACTTCGTTGTAGCATTCAACATTTTCTAAGAAATTTTCTGCTATAAACTTTGCTCTTAAAGGGTCACCAGGTAGTAGTATTGTTTCTGCTATTTGTCCTTCCTTTGCACCAATATGTACGCTCATATTATTCCTCCTATCTCTCTAAATTAATTTTATTAATTATTCAGAATATTAAGTAATTTTGTTTTGAGAGAGTCTATTTTTAATAATACCATAACTTTACCATCAACTCAATATTTTTTCTAATAATTCAAAATATACTGGTAAAATTATACATAAGACCACGCCACTTAAAGCGACGTGGTAAAATATTAGTCGTCTACCTTAAACCCCTTTTTCTCAACTGTATATTTAATTTTATCCTTTATTACCTGATTTTCATCATAGTAAACATTAACTGTACCCTCTTGGTAGTCAACATCAACATCTTGTATTCCTCTTATTCCTGTTATTATACTTGCAATCTCTTTAGCAGAAGTTTCATCATGCATAGATGGTACTTTAAAAGAATACTCCTTCATTATCTGCACCTCCTATTATTATTTTTCCCAAAAGAAGCTATAAAATCCTCACTGGATTAAAATCTATTATATCGCAGGAGGTGCAGATATACTCTATTCCATCTATCATCCCATTTTCACATATATATCTTGCATCATAATGTATGTGACCATATACTACCTTTTCAACATTATATTCCTTTAGTAGATCTACAAACTCTTGGTTAACAGCTATCTTTGTAACTGGAGGATAGTGCATCATTACTATTAATTTTTCATATCCTGCTTTGATTGCACTATCAAGGGACATCTTAAGCCTTAGAAGTTCTCTTTTATGTATCTTAACATCGTGTTCGTCATCTGTATTTTCTAAGTTTATCCAACCTCTTGTCCCACATATAGCATAATCATTGTAAGGATAATGGGTATTTTGAATAAAATACATATCTTCAAATAAAGAATTAATCTTTGTTATTGAGCTCCACCAATAGTCGTGATTGCCTTTTATAAATATCTTTTTACCGTTTAAACTATGTATAAACTCAAGGTCTTTATATGCCTCCTCAAGCTTCATTGCCCAAGATATATCACCTGCAATCAAAACAACATCATCTTCCTTTATCTTTTCCTGCCAATTTTCCTTTATTTTTAGGTGATGTTCTCTCCATAACTCTCCAAATACGTCCATAGGTTTATCCGTTGATAAGGATAAATGTAAATCCGATATCGCATATAGTGCCAAATTATCACTTCCTAATTTTATTTTTGTTTTAATATTTAATTTCACATTATTATGCCGATAACTTAATAGGTGATTTTTATGAAGATAGAAGCTTTAGAAAAAATTTTAAATAACTACTCAAATAATAACAAAAAACTATATGAAGGTTCAACAATAAACGCAAAAATAATTGCACTTGAAGACAATAAGGGTGCTATTAAACTTTACGATGGTACAGTTATCCCTGCAATATTTGTTTCTGAAGATATTGAAAAGGGAAACAAATTTTTAAAATTTAAAATAGAGAAAATAGAGTATAATCAAGTTATATTAAGGTTAATTGATAACTTTAAAGAAAAAACTTCATATTCAAACCTTAAGGCAATCTCTGATAATTTATCAATCCCTTTAAATAAAGTTGAAGAAATAGTAAATTCTCTTATTAAGTTTAATCTGTCTGCTACAGATGAAAATGTATTGATTTTATTTAATTCTTTAAAGTCTATAGAAGCACTTAAGTCCTTAAAGGATGAAGACATAAAAAATATATTCAAAAATTTTTTCAATCTTGAAATATCTGAGGAAGACCTTACTAATTTTAAAAGTCAACTGCAAAATCTAAAAGACATAGACATTGATTTTATAACTTTTTTACTTGAAAACAAAATTGATATTTCGATTAAAAATCTTTTAAGCACAAAGCAGTTTTTAAATGAAAATCATTTAATAAATTTAATAATACAAAATTTAAATAAAAAACACTCATTAAATAGAATATTTACTCTTGAAAATATATCAAAGGAAATAATAAAAAATCCTGAGGTTTTAAAAAACTACAATGAACTTATTGAAAAATTTGATATAATAAATTTGTTAAATAAAAATTACAACTTTTATTTCTTCAACACAAACATAAATAACAACATATATAAAAATAGTATCATAATTAAAAATAAATATAAATCTAAAAAGATAGTAGATATTAATGACGTTAAGTTTTATATCAAAGTTGATACTGAAAATATAGGAACAGTAGAAAACTATATACACAAATATAATGATAATATTATAATCAATATTAAATGTAATAAAAATCATATAGACTATATTAAAACAAACTTAAAAATATTAAAAGATTCACTTAATCAAATTGGGCTTAACTTAATAAACGCAACCGTTGAAGAAATAAAATCACCTCATAAAGATATTATAAACTTCTTTAACGATTTTATAATAAACGAACTGGATGTGAAGGTATGAAAAGAAAAAAGGCAGTTGCACTTAAATATAACAAAGATTATAAGGCACCTGTTGTAACGGCGGTTGGATTTGGTGAAATTGCAGAGAGGATTTTAAACAAAGCAAAGGAAAATGACATCCCAATAATAGAGGATACTGTTTTGGTAGATAAATTGAGCAAAATTGAACCTTCTTCTCCAATACCTGAAGAACTTTATGAGGCAGTTGCAAGAATCATAGCATTTATATACAGCTTAGATGAAAAACATAAAAAGAAGGAGTGATTATTGTGTCAGATATATTTGCAGGTCTTGAGGATTTAGGATTTAAAGATGTAAAACTTAATATTTTTGATAAGGAAGAAGAAAATAAAAAGGAAGTTGAAGTAAAAAATAAAACTGTGGATATGTTTTTATATGAAAAAACTATGCTCTGTCCTGTTTGCAATACAGAATTTAAATCAAAGGCATTGAAGAATGGAAAAACAAGACGTGTTGGAAGTGATACTGACCTTATGCCAATTTATCAGGGACCAAATCCACTTTTCTATGATGTTCATATATGCCCAAACTGTGGATATAGTGCTCTAAATCAATATTTTGAAAAAGTAAAACAAGAACAGGCTCTTTTAATAAAGTCTGTTATAACTCCTAAGTTTAAACCTAAAAACTATCCTGAAGTTTATGATGAAAATATTGCTATAGAAAGATATAAACTTGCTCTATTAAATGCAGTTGTGAAAAAAGCAAAAAATAGTGAGAAATCCTTTATATGTTTGAAGATTGCTTGGATGTATAGACTTTTACAGAATAATAATGAAGAAAGAAAATTTTTAGAGCAAGCCTATATAGGTTTTAAGGAAGCCTTTGAAAAGGAAGCCTTCCCCATCTGCGGTATGGACAACTATACCCTATCATACTTAATTGGTGAACTTGCAAGAAGACTTGGTAACAGCGAAGAGGCACTTCTTTGGTTTAGTAAAGTAATTGTAACTCCGGGAGTAAATCCAAGGTTAAAGGAAATGGCAAGAGATCAAAAGGATTTAATAAAGGAAAATAAATAGATAAAATTGTCCTGCTAATTTACAATATGCAGGACAATTTTTATTTAATAATTATTTAGTATACTTATAACTTCTTTTTCTATCATTTCAAAGTACTTTCCTTCTCTATATTCAGCTATTTTTCTTTTCATTTCATCTTCTGTAAGACCAATTAGAGTCTTTTTAAAGTTCTCTGGAAATTCTACTATCATTCCTCTTAAGGAGTTATCAGCATTTATAAATATTGCAGTTGGTATTTTTGCCTCACCAGTTAACTCCCTTAAAAATTCCTCGTTTCCCTGTCTTTTTAATATTTTAACATTAACCCCCAATTTTATACATAAAAATTCAACAAAAGGGAATAATACTAAACAATCAGGACAGTAGTCCTCTGAAAATAGCAAAATATCAAAATCCTTATTTAATTTTAATACTAATTCATTTAAATTTTTTAAGCTATTTACCCTACTTAAAAACTCCCTATGTTTTTTATATTTTTGTTCATCATAAAGTCTTATATATTCTTCTACCAAAAAACCATTAATTTCATTAAACATAATTTCACCACCACATTTTTTAACAATATTATAAACCAAAACTCACCAATATAATAGGGGTTATAACTATGAATTATGAATTTAAAGCAAATTTTATCAGTAATGAAATAAACCTTTATAAAATTGCAAATCACTTTGGAATAAACAAAAAATTCAAATGGGAAGAACCATTAATTTTAGATGACAGAAACCTAAAAGGAATAATACCTCATCCAAATAACAAATATGTTTATATATTTCACTTTGGATGTATAGTTTCTGCAAATCTTGCCTTCCACGAACTTAGAGATGTGATTGAATATTTAAAACGAGTTGATACTACTCTTAAGAACAATACTCCCTTTAACTACATTGAAGATTTTAAACTAATTTTAGACAATAGAGTAAAAGAAATTGAACTTAACTACGACTCAGTAAAGGTAAATTATTTTAAACCCTATTATATGGAAATTATAGCAACTATACTTGCAAAATCTGTGGCACTAAAAAAAATTGAAGTAGATATAGATAACCTTCTTGATGAAATTGAAAATATAATAGAATATTTAGATCACGGAAAACTCCATTTAAGTGACAACCAGCTTGCTAAAATGTCCTCTAAAGTACTTCGTTTTAAATACAACACAATCTCATATATTATGCTTCTTGATAAGCCTGATATAGCCTGGAAGCTTGAAGATGCTGAGGAGTTTTTTATGAACCTTTCAGAACTATTTGAACTTAAGGATAGATACGAAAAAATAAGGCATAAAACAGAAGTACTGCTTGATATAACAGAAGTATTCACAAGTCTAACCCACGCAAAAAGAGGTACAAAGCTTGAATGGATGGTTATCATATTGTTTATAGTTGAAATTGTAATGTCCATATTAGAGAAAATATTATAAAATGTCACCAAAAAACTTTTGGTGACATTTTTATCTAAATATTATATTTGTGACATCGCACCAATCAAAGCACCACAAGCAATCATTCCTAAAATCACTAAAGCCAAAGCAACTATATTCATTACTACCCCTGCATTAGCCATTCCCATTCCACCAAGTTCCTGTGGGTTTGCTTTAATCCTATTCTTTGAATTTAAACCAAGAATTAGACCAACAACAGCTGTTATTATTGCCATCCAGCCGAGTATGGGAAAAAATAACATTACAAGCGATACTATGCCAAGTACCATTGATGCAATTGCAAATCCATCATTTTTCATAGTAAAATCCCCCTTTATTATAAATACACTACATTATATTAAAGGAGGGTTTTTTTTATTCAATAAATTTTATCTAATTATTTAATAAAATAATCCCTAAAACAATTAAAAGGCAATTATTTTAGGGATTATTGTACTAATATAATCTAATTATATAAATAGATTTACATTTGATTGTTCTGCTTCTCCAAGGTATGCTGCAACGCCACCAATTTCTACACCATCTATTAGTTCTTCCTTCTTGATTCCCATAACATCCATTGACATTGAACAAGCAACAAGCTTTACTCCGTTTGCCTTTGCTTGTTCTATTAGCTCCTCAAGTGATGAGATGTTCTTCTTCTTCATAATTCCACGAATCATCTTTGCACCAATTCCGCCCATATTCATCTTAGATAGTGAAAGCTTTTTGCTTCCCCTTGGCATCATCTTTGCAAACATCTTTTCAATAAATGTCTTATTAACCGTAACTGCTGTATCCTTTCTTAAAATATTTAGTCCCCAGAAGGTAAAGAACATTGTAACAGGTCTTCCCATTGCTGCTGCACCATTTGCAATTATGAAGGATGCAATAGCCTTATCAAGGTCGCCACTAAAAACAACCATAGTCTTACCTTGTGGAAGTTCTACGTTTACTGGCTGTGCCTTGCTCTCTTCCTTTTTACCCTTCATAACATAGGCAACATAATCACAGCAAGTTTTTTCAACACCAATTAGAGTATTTCCTGTTCTTTCACACCAAGCCTTTATATCTGTTGTAAAGCCTGAATCTGTTACGTGTATTTCAAGAACATCTCCTTCATTAATTCTTTCTATTTCCTTTTTAACCCTCATTATTGGTCCTGGACATTGAAGACCACAGGCATCAACCTTTATTGTATTTCCACTTGGTTTAACTTCCTTTTTTTCCTCCATTGGTTCAAATCTTGTCATCTCATCATTAAGCTTTAGTCCTTCACCATATTTCATATTATAAGCAAGAACTAAATCATATCCACCACTTAAGTTATATACATCATATCCCTTTTGAGCAAGTATTCTATATGCAACATATCCTCTTAAACCAATCTTACAGTAAACAATTATCTTTTTATCCCTTGGAATTTCATTTATTCTCTTTCTTAATTCATCAACTGGAATGTTTACTGCCCCTTCTAAGTGTCCGCCTTCATATTCAACATCTGTTCTAACGTCAACTATGAAGTATTCATCTTTGTTTATATCCTTTAGCTCATCTGCGTGTATAATCTTCATATCTCCCTTTAGTATGTTTGCTGCTGTAAATCCAGCCATATTCACTGGGTCCTTTGCTGATGAATATGGTGGTGCATAAGCAAGTTCAAGTTCTTCTAAATCATATACCGTCATTCCAGCTCTTATTGCTGTTGCAATAACGTCTATTCTCTTATCAACACCATCTCTACCTACTATTTGAGCACCAAGTATCTTGCCATCCTCTGGTGAGAAAAGTATCTTTATTGTCATAACAAAAGCTCCTGGATAGTATCCAGCGTGGGAACTTGAGTGTGTATATGACTTAACATAAGGAATACCTTGTCTTTTTAATATCTTTTCATTGTTTCCTGTTGAAGCTGCTGTTAAATCAAACACCTTTATTATTGAAGTTCCTTGTGTTCCCTTATAAACACTTTCTCTACCACAAATATTATCTGCTGCTATTCTTCCTTGCTTGTTTGCTGGACCTGCAAGTGGAATTAATGTGTTTACACCATTTATATAGTCTTCAACTTCAATTGCATCTCCAACTGCATAAATATATGGGTCTGATGTTCTCATATGTGCATCAACTTTAATTCCACCACGTTCACCAATTTCAAGTCCTGCTTCCTTTGCAAGCTTAGTCTCTGGTCTTACACCAATTGCCATTACAACCATATCAGCATTTAATTTTTTACCACTCTTTAAAGTAAGCTCTAAACCATTATTCTTTTCAAACTTTTCAACAGCGTCTCCAACTATTAATTTTACACCGTTGTCTATCATATGTTTTTCAATCATCTTTGCCATTTCAAAGTCAAGTGGTCCCATAACTTGGTCTGCAGCTTCAACTAAAGTAACATCTACTCCGATGTGCTTTAGATTTTCTGCCATTTCTATACCAACATATCCACCACCAATTACAACTGCCCTATTTGGTTTATTCTTTGTAACGTGTTCTTTAATTCTATCAACATCCTCCATATTTCTTAGAGTGTATATTCCATCTAAGTTTACACCTTCAATTGGTGGTACAAAGGGTGCTGCCCCTGGTGATAGAATTAGGTAGTCATATTTTTCTCTGTAGGTCTTGCCATTTGATACAACTTCAACTTCCTTTGTGTCTCTAAATATTTTTGTAACTTCGCTATGAGTTCTTACGTCAATATTAAATCTTTGTTCCATTCCCTCTTCTGTTTGAACAAGAAGGTTTTGTCTCTCCTTTATAGTCTCACCAATGTAGTATGGAAGACCGCAGTTTGCAAAGGAAATGTAACCTCCTCTTTCAAACATTATAATTTCTATATTTTCGTCAAGTCTTCTAAGTCTTGCTGCTGCACTGGCACCACCAGCAACTCCACCTACTATCAAAACTCTCTTTGACATATTATTCACTCCTTAACTTTGTTATAAACTTCACTAAATTAATCATTATATTGATATACTGTAATTTTATAATATTACAAGTTTCGTCAAATGTCAATATACCCTATAAGGGTAACAAAAATTTTATATTTATATTATTTGCAGTTTTTGAAAAAATAATTATAAGGAGGTGTTTTAGTATGACCAAAATTGCAGTTGACAGTAACCTCAAGAGCATAAAGGACGCACTCGATAAAAACGGTATTAACTATACAGTAATACCAAATAAGAATGCAGGTCAAATAAAACCCTCTGACTTTGATATACTGATTATATCCGACGAAAACTAATAAGGCGTGCCCTCTGCACGCCTTATGTGTTATAATTAATATCGTTCCCATACGACAAGTTTAGTGAGGTGATTTTATGCTTAAGGATATAAAGGCAGTAATTTTTGATATGGATGGAACAATCATAGACTCTATGTGGGTTTGGAAGGAAGTTGATGTAGAGTTTTTAAAAAGAAGAAACATTGAACTTCCAGATGACCTTCAAAGGGCAATTGAAGGACTTAGCTTTACAGAAACAGCAATATATTTTAAAGAAAGGTTCAATCTTAAAGAGAGCATAGAGGAAATAATGAATGAGTGGATGGAGATGGTTGACCATTTCTATAGAAACGTAATTCAAGCTAAAAAAGGGGTACATAAATTTCTTAAATATCTTAAGGATAATGGATATTTAATTGGTATGGCAACAAGCAACAATCGTCAGCTTGTTGAGGCTGTTTTATCAAGAAACAACATACTCCAATATTTTGATGAAATAGTTACAACCTGTGAAGTGCCAAGGGATAAATCCTTCCCTGATGTTTTTTTAGAAACAGCAAAGAGGCTAAATGTTAACCCAAAGGAGTGTATAGTGTTTGAAGATACTGTTCCTGCAGTTCGTGGTGCTCGTGCTGCAGGTATGAAGGTTGTAGGTGTATATGATGAAAATGGAACTTGTACACCTGATGAACTAAAGGAAATAACAGACCATTTAATTGAGGACTTTGAGAACATTTTAGAGGAACTAAAAAGATAACCTTTTTAATTTAACTTTTAAAGCCCCAATAGTGATAACTTCTATCCTTATTGGGGCTAATATTTTTAAAACACATCTAAACTATGATGTTATTAAGTCACCACTTAAGTTAAAAATGCTCTCCATTTTCATAATATCTATCTTCTTTGTACTTTACAAAAACAACGTCTACAGTCTCTGCACCTGTTGCATCCTTTATCTTTTCTGTTATTTTCTTTGCAACCCTATCTTGCACTTCACTTCCTCTATCAAACCAAGCAACCTCTATAAAAGGATACATCTTAACTTCTTCTCCATCAAATATAAAGTCTGAATTTACAACTTCTAATACAAAGTAGTCCCTTGGACATCCTATAATCTCCTGAAGATTATCTATTAAATCTCTACTTATTGTCTTTACTGTCTCCTTTTCTACTCCCTTAAATCTTAAGTGTGGCATAATATCCCTCCTAAATGTGTATGTATCTTTCAAGATATGGTGTGATGTTGAATTTTTCCTTTATTGCTCTGTACTCATTTATTGCCTTTATGTTTTTATCAGAAACCTTGACTGCTCTAATAAGTAGGTTCTTTGGTGTTTCAAGAGGGGATATATATTCTACTACTGAAACCTTATATCCTTGAGTCTCAAGAAGTAGAGCTCTTACACCATCTGTTAGCATATCTGAAAATCTTGCCCTAAACACACCGTGTTTTATAATTGAATTAAATTCATCAAATCTGTACTGTTCAAGAAGTTCTCTATGACAGCAGGGAACACACATTATAGCCCTTGCATTTACATTTATTGCAGTTCCAAGTGCCATATCCGTTGCAATATCACAGGCGTGAAGGCTAATTACTATATCTATCCTTCTATCTGGTATATACTCATTTAAATCCATACATAAAAACTGCATATTCTTGTAGTTTAATCTCTTTGCTATTTCCTTTGAGGCATTTATTACGTTTTCCGACCTATCTATTCCTATAAAATAGCAGTTTTTCTTTTTTACTTCTTTTATGTAGTAATTTAATACAAAGGTTAAATAGGACTTACCACAGGCACAGTCTAAGACATTTATAGTGTCTACATCACCAAGTTCATCTATCATAGAATCTACAAGTTCAACAAAATGGTCTATCTGATTATATTTTCTAATCATATCGTTCTTTACTTTTCCGTCTTTAGTTAGTATTCCTATCTCCTTTAAAAGTTCATCCGCCTCTCCTACCCTTATTAGATAGTTTCTATTTAGAAGAGTTGATTTAGTAAATGCGTGTTCATCTGTTTTCTCATCCTTTGTATCTACCTGCTTTGTTTTAACGTTTTTATTATCTGCATTTAGTATAAACTTTTTTCCTCTTTCATTTATAACAAACTCAAGCTCATCATACTTTTGGGCTTGTTCTGCTATATAGCTTGGAATTTCATTTATCCCAAGATTTTCATCCTTACCATTAAAGTTTACCTTTTCCTCCTCTATATCTATTACCCCAATATAGTCCTTTGTGCCTGATTTAAACTTAAAATTTACATCATTTATAAAATCCTTGTTCTCCTTTAGTCTTGATGTCATTCCCCACAGCATAAACTTTATCTTGTCACATATTCCTTTGTTCATCTTTCTTCCTCCCTTTTGTTTTGCATCCTAATTATAGCAAAAAAAATAAAGGGAGAAAACTCCCCTTATACAGCCATATATTCAACATTTAGGCCTTCCTGTGCTATGTTTTCACACTTTGCTCCAACCACAAACTTAACTGCATTATTCTCTGCGAATTTTTTTGCATCAGTAAAGAAGCGTACAATATCATCGTTTGATATTATCGCATTAAGGTTGTCTATAAATATTGTTTCTATATCGTAATCTTCGGAGATCATACCGTAGAGGAAGCCTAAAAAGCTTTCATAAGAGGAAATGGGGAACTCTGAAATATTTACAAGGCGAATTTTTGAACTTAATTGATACATGCCTTCAGAAGAGTTGCTAACATAAACAATGTGACCCTTTGCATCCTGAACAAGTTCATTAGCCATTGAGATTAATTTTTTGGTCTTTCCGGCTCCTTTGTCACCGGTTAATACATGAACCATTTTAATCACCCCATTTTTTTTATTTACCCTTTAATATAAGGATACTATATTCTGAAAATTTTTGCAATTGAAATAAGTCTTTTTTTAGCCTATTTTTATTCTTATCCTTTATATTTTTTTTATACAATCAAACTTTTTTAAAGCTAAAAAAATAAGTTCCACTTAAATAAGAGGAACTTACTCACCTAAACTTATATTAAGATTTATTTAAATTCTATGATACTAAATAAAAATTTACGTCCTCCATACTTCTTCTTAAACTATCAACTACACTATCCTCTTCACATCCCTTTGGAGGTTCACCCAATACTATGTGACCAACTTCATTTTCTTCCGCAAATTTAGTTATAGCCCCGCATACATCATTTGACCTTAAAACAGTCATATCTGCTCCAACAGATTTTGAAATACCGTATAGATATTCTATTGCATCCGCCTGTTTGCTGTTGCCTAAGAAATTTTCATCCTCCCTTGCAACGTGAACAACGTGTAACTCTCCATCTATTTTATCCCTTAATTCCTTTCCCTTTTTAATTAATCTTTCACAAGTTCTTTGTTGTGTAACACATACCATTATATTTTTATCCTTTTTCACATTCATTCCCCTTTCTGGGTATATTATATCTACTAATATTATATAATATTTTTTCTCACTACATCACTATTTTACCAAAGTTTAAAAATTAATTCAAAATTAATCTGTGATTATAACCTTTGTTCCTACAGGAACTAATGGAAATAATCTTTCTATATCTTTGTTATACATCCTAACACACCCATTTGTGATTGCATAGCCTATGGAAGAAGGATTATTTGTACCGTGTATTCCATATCCCTTATAAAACCTCATCCATCTTGTACCAAAGGCACCTCCAGGATTAAGTGCCTTATCAAGTATTTTGAACTGTCCCTTTGGTGTTGGTGTAGACTTTTTACCTATTGCAATTTTAAACGAAAAAAAGACCTTCTCATTTACAATAAGATATAATCTCCTCTGCTTTAATCTAATAAGAATATATTTGTTCTGTGCTGTTCTTGCTATTCTCTTTTTTATTGGATTTAGAAACATACCCATCCCCCCAAAAGTGCCACCCAGGTGAAAGGTGAATTGAGCCATATTTTTCCTATTCTATTATATTATCCTGCATATCTACTGTGTCACACTAAATATAACTTTTATAGGAAAAGCCTTCTAAAAAAATAGAAGGCTTTAAAATATTCCCTTTGCTCTTTCCTTGACAGCCCTAATAGTGCAGTTTACATTAGGGCAAACTTTGCAAGAATGGCGTCTTTTTATCTTTTCAAGTTTTTCATCCACACCGTGCACATAGGTTAAAGACTTTGGTGGATGAACTGCATAGCCCTTTACTGTATATATGCTATGCTTTTTTACTGCATCAATCCTATCGATTATATCCGCCTGATATTCGATAGGTATTTCTCCATCACCCGGTGCAACCCTACAGGTTATTCCAAACCCTAAATCGTAAAAGTAATTAAATATATATTCATACATTTGACTGTTAAAATCAAATAAGAGTGTACTTGCCATTACATCCAACATAACAGCATCTACAAATTTATTCTCTCCAAATAAGATATCTATTCTATCTGTGATTTTTGAACCCAACGTTATAAGACAGGGTGCAATACATCTGCATTCTTTAAAGGACTCAAAGTCATATTCCTTTGGCTTTTCTATCATTTTAAAAAATCCAATTGGTTCAATATAATCTTTAAGTTCATTTATTAACCCATCATAAATATCGTCCCTATCCTCTCCACTTGAAGGAAGATACGCCTCTAAAACCTCAAGGATGTGTTTTTTATCTAAATTCATCTCAAAATCCTTTAATATCTCCATCAAATCACCCCTTATTGTATTTATTATATTCAAAAAACAAAATAAAAAAATCCTCTTCTTTAAAGAATAGAGGATATAAAGATAAGTTTATTTTATCAATTATCTATTTAAAGTTATTTTTAGCATTATATTAAAGCTATAAAAATACCCAGATGAATATGTTCCATTATATGGATAAATTCATATTCACCTGAGTGGCACCTTTACATTTTATAAAAATCATATTTATCATATAAAAGCTTTTGCACAATAGGTTTATCCTCTTTATTTAACCTTAAAAAACATATTCTTTCTTTTCCGCTATCAGTTTTTACAAAAATCTGAGCATAGCAGGTTAACAAATAACAACTAAAGTTTATCTTAGTTATATCCTTTAACTCTATTATTTTTCCATTAACATAGATTCTATCTTCAGAATATAAAACAGCATACTTATCAGCAAAACCCATTATAGCCAGCATTATTAAAAATCCGCTATTTTTAATTAATGATATGTCTTCTCCTATCAATGTAAAAATAATGAGAAAAAGGAGTATAAGAAGGATTAAAATAAATATAACCATATCCCTCTTTTTTACTTTAAATAAGAACTTTCCGTTATACTGTATCTTAAACTTTAAAACCCCTCTTATAGAAGAAAATATATAAAAAACGATAAGTACTACACATATTAGAACAATATAATTATAAAATCTATCAGCCATATTAAATCACCTCATAGGGTTTTGTTTAGTAAAAACATCTTAAAGTATAATTCTACATTTTTCTTTAAATTCCTGCTATATGGATAATAATTTAACAAAACATATATAATTATAAATAATTTTAAATTATAGATTCAACGTAACTCACAGTAGCTAAATTGATTTTTATTCTCGATTATACTTACTATACAACTATTTTTATTAAATGTGATATATTTAGCAAGAGGATTCTTAAATAATTCAAAATAAACCTACTTACCATACATAAAAAGAAACACCCTTGTAGGGGTGTTTCCAATATATGGTTCTATTCACTTTTCACTTGGGTGGCACTTTTTATTTGATTCTAACAAGAACTGATGCTATGTTGGTTGCTCCGCTTCCACCTATATTTAGTGTTAAACCAGCCTTTGCATTTTCTACTTGAAGACCTATTGCTTCACCTAAAAGCTGTTTTGCAACTAAAACGTGCATTGAAACTCCTGTTGCACCTACTGGATGTCCCTTTGCCTTTAATCCTCCTGATGGGTTAACTGGTAACCTTCCACCAACATACACATCTCCATTTTTAATTGCCTCAAAGCCTCTTCCTTCTTCTGCAAGTCCCATTGCTTCATAAATTAAAAGTTCTGTAATTGTAAAGCAGTCGTGAACTTCTGCTACATTAATATCGTTTATTGTCATATTAGCATCCATCAATGCCCTTTGAATTGCTGCTTGTGCAGCTTCAAGCTTGTAGTTTGGTCTCTTTCCTTCAACTATTGATAGATAGTCTGAAGTATGTGCAAGGGATTTAATTTCAACAACCTTGTCTTTCATAGAAAGAGCCCTTTCTGTTGTTGTTAAAACAATTGCAGCTGCACCATCTGAAACAAGTGAACAGTCTGATAGCTTTAATGGGTCTGCTATAAGTGGATTCTTTTCCTGTATTGTTCTTACATACTCTCTTTCATATTCAACGTGCATTTGAGCAAGTGGATTTGCCATAGCATTTTTATGTGCCTTAACTGTGATGTAGGATAGCATATCCCAAAGTTCTTCCTTTGAATAGCCATACTTTGCCATATATCCCTTTGCATATTCTGCATAAAGCCCTGGGAAGGAGTATCCCTTTCCACCTTCTTCTGGATAGTAGGAAGCCATTGCTAAAACTTCTGTAACTCCAGCAGTTTTTAGAGATGTCATCTTTTCAACACCAATAACAAGGGCATTTTTAATTCTTCCTGACTCTATTGCAAACATTGCTTGTTCTACTGCTGTTGAACCTGATGCACAGGCATTTTCAACTCTTGTGCAAGGTTTAAATCTTAAATCTGGATGAATTTCAACAGCAAAAGGAGCAATGTGTTCTTGCTTATTAAATCCACCACCACTATAGTTTCCGACAAATATTGCGTCAATATCTTTAGGTTCAAGTCCTGAATCCTCAATTGCCCTTCTACCTGCTTCAACAAGAAGGCTATAGATAGTTTCGTTTTCTAATTTCCCTACCTTTGAATGATAAAAACCAATCATTGATACTGCCATAATATACACCCCTTTGTTTAAAATTTGTCAGTTTTTATATAAAACTATCAGAGGACAGTTAAACTGTCCTCTTAATATCATATTAAGTAAATTATAGTACAATGCCTCCATCTACACTTAAAACAGTACCTGTTATAAAGCTTGCTTCATCTGAAGCCAAGAAGGCATAAGCATTTGCTATATCCTCTGGCATACCAAGTCTCTTAAGTGGTGCCTTGTCCTTCATCATTTCAAGAACCTTCTCTGGCATCTTTTCTGTCATAGGAGTTAAAATAAATCCTGGTGCTACTGCATTTACTCTAATTCCCTTCTTACCAAGTTCCTTTGCCCAAGTCTTTGTCATTCCTATTACTCCCCACTTTGTTGCAGCATAGTTTGTTTGTCCATAGTTGCCATATAAACCTACAACAGAAGTTGCATTTAGTATTACTCCACTTCCTTGGTCTACCATAACCTTAGCAACAGCCTGACCACAGTTAAATACACCCTTTAAATTGATGTCAATCACTCTATCCCATTCTGCTTCAGTCATTTTAAGTAAAGTATTGTCTGCTGTTATACCTGCATTATTTACAAGGCAATCAACTTTTCCAAACTTTTCAACTGTCAATCTCACCATTTCGTCAACCTCTGCCCTGTTTGTAACATCAACCTTAATTCCTAAAACATTTTCACCTATTCCCTTAAGTTCACTTACTGCTGTATCAACTTGTTCCTGATTAATGTCACAAATTACTACACTTGCACCTTCCTTTAAGAACTTTTCTGCTGTCGCCTTTCCTATTCCCCTCGCTGCTCCTGTAATGATTGCAACCTTTCCTTGTAATCTCATAAGTTTACCTCCAATCAAACTTTTTTAAATTCTAAAGCAAAATCTATGCCAATTTATATTATCTATCTTTAACCCAATCAAACTATTCCAAAGCTTGCTAATATAAGTGCAACTACCAATGCAATTAGAGGAATAACAACACTTACTACACCAATATCTTTATAGGATTCCTTATGTGTCATACCACAAATTCCAAGTAGGGTTATAACTGCTCCATTGTGTGGAAGTGAATCAAGTCCACCACAGGCAATTGTTGCAATTCTGTGTAGTGCCTCTGGATTTATTCCCATTTGTGTTGCCATTTCCATATACTGTTTTCCAAGTGCACCAAGTGCAATACTCATACCGCCTGAAGCTGAGCCTGTAATACCTGCAAGGATATTAACCGAAATAGCTTCTGAAATAAGTGGATTTGAAGAGATTCCAAGTATCGCATTCTTTATAATTACAAAGGATGCAAGAGTAGCAATAACATTACCATATCCAACCTCTGATGCTGTATTTAATATAGGTAAGAATGAACCAAATATACCATTGTTTAAAGTCTTTAATATATTACCTATTCTATTTCTATGGATTATAAATGCTGTTATAATAGCAATTACTAACGCTATAATTAAACTCCAAATACCAGCAACACTCTTTAATGATGTCTTATATGGTTCCTGTGCTAAGTAATCTGCATTAATTCTTGGGAAGTAGTATTTTGAAAGTATAAAGTTAATAACAAGAACTAAAATTATTGGAATTAAAGCAACCCAAAAGCTTGGTAATTTGTTTTCATCTATCTCAGTAAAAGACTCATTTGGATGATTGCCGTATCCTTCCCCCTGAGCCATAGCCTTATTTGCTCTTGATTGTAACCACCATATTCCAAGACCAGCCATTATAATAGCTGCTACTATACCTGTCTCTTATACACATCTCCGAGCCCACGAGA
>JAOAAJ010000111.1 GCA_026418935.1 Caloramator sp.
AAGCTCCTATCCCCTCCGCTCGACTTGCATGTGTTAGGCACGCCGCCAGCGTTCGTCCTGAGCCAGGATCAAACTCTCATGTTTAAACCCAAGCTTTTATTTGGTACGTTCGCTCTCGCTGTTCAGTTTTCAAGGACCGTCGACGCTTATTTATCTTATCACGTCTTTTTTATCTTGTCAACACCTTTTTTATTTTTTATTTTCGGTGTCGCTAACAACATAATTTATTATATTATGCTTTTTCTGTTTTGTCAACATCTTTTTTTAAATTAAATTGGCTCCACGGAGAGGACTCGAACCTCCAACCCTCCGGTTAACAGCCGGATGCTCCACCATTGAGCTACCGTGGAACGCTTACAGATTATATTATATCAATAATTTTGTTTTTTGCAATACGTTTTTTGCATTTTTTATTGGTATTTTTTATTATATCTATTAGTATTTAAACTTAACCATTTATACATTAAGTATGTATTAAATCTATAATTAATAGTTTTTATCCCTGTAATGTTACTTGTCACAACCCATCTCATTATATATTTTCGGTAAAACTACATAAAAACTGGCTAAGAATTGTATCTTATTCTTAGCCAGCAATATTTATTGTATATTATTTTTACGCTTCAAGCTCTTATCTTAATTACTTTGTAGGCTTCATTGTTGGGAATAGAATTACATCTCTTATTGAATAGGAATCTGTTAGGAACATTATTAATCTATCTATTCCTATACCCAATCCCCCTGTTGGAGGCATACCTATTTCAAGTGCATTTATAAAGTCATCATCCATCATATACGCTTCATCATCACCAAGTTCACGTTCTCTTAGTTGTTGTAAGAATCTTTCCTTTTGGTCAATAGGATCATTAAGCTCTGAATATGCATTTGCTATTTCTCTTCCAAATACATAAGCTTCAAATCTTTCAGTAAATGCTGGATCATTTGGTTTTTTCTTTGTAAGCGGTGAAACTTCAACAGGATAATCAAGTACAAATGTTGGTTGAATTAAATGCTTTTCAGCATATGTTTCAAATAAAGCAACTAATATATCTGCTTTGTTACAATCCTTAAGTTCCTTTTTAAGTTCATCTTCAACCTTCATCTTTTTAGCTATTTCTCTTGCTTCTTCGTCTGATTGAATTGAATCAAAATCTATTCCAGCATACTTTTTAACTGCTTCCTTCATAGTTATTCTATCCCAAGGTGCTTTGAAATCAATCTCTGTTCCTTGGTATGTAACCTTTGTTGTTCCTAAAACTTCCTTGCATACAAACTCAACTAACTGTTCAGTTAGTTCCATCATATCGTTATAATCTGCATATGCTTGGTATAGTTCTATAGCTGTAAATTCTGGATTATGTCTTACATCTATTCCTTCATTTCTGAAATTCTTTCCAATTTCATATACTCTTTCAAAACCACCAACAATTAATCTCTTAAGATATAGTTCTGTAGCAATTCTTAAAAACATATCTATATCTAAAGCATTGTGATGTGTTATGAAAGGTCTTGCTGCTGCTCCACCTGCAATTGGTGATAAAATTGGTGTTTCAACTTCTATGTAATCTCTATCATCTAAGAATTTTCTTATTGCCTTTATAATTTGAGTTCTCTTAATAAAAGTATCCCTAACATTTTCATTAACAATTAAGTCAACATATCTTTGTCTATATCTTAAATCTGGATCCTTTAATCCATGCCACTTTTCTGGAAGAGGTCTTAATGATTTTGTAAGCAGAGTAAAGTCTTTAACTAAAACAGATATCTCTCCTGTCTTAGTCTTAAATACTTCTCCTTCAACTCCAATTATGTCACCTAAATCAAGGCTCTTAAAAAACTTAAGTTTCTCTTCACCTACATTATCGATCTTTACATAAAGTTGAAGTTTTCCATATCTGTCGTGTATATCACTAAAACCAGCTTTTCCGTGTATTCTCTTTGACATTAAACGTCCCGCTACCTTAACTGTCTTGTTCTCTAATTCTTCATAGTTATCCTTTATTTGTTTTGATGTGTGAGTCCTATCGTATTTAACTATTTCAAAGGGGTCTTGTCCTTTTTCTTTTAACTCTTCAAGCTTCTGTATTCTCTGTCTTATAAGCTCATTGTACTCCTCTTCAAGTTGATTAAGTTCAACTTGATTTAGCTCTTCATTTGCCATCTTCTATACCTCCATTTTTAATGTCTTTTAATCTCAAGTATTTCATAAGTTATTGTACCATCTGGTACTTGAATTTCAACTTTATCTCCAACCTTTTTACCCATTAATCCCTTTCCTATTGGAGCTTCATTTGAAATCTTCATCTTTTTGAAATCAGCTTCCGCAGAACCTACTATTGTAAATTCCATTTCATCTCCATATTCTAAATCTTTAACCTTAACTATACAACCTATTGATACAACATCAGTCTTTATATCTTCTTCATCAATAACTTTAGCATTCTTTAGCATATTTTCAAGTGTTGCTATTCTTCCTTCTACAAATGCTTGTTCGTTTTTTGCTTCGTCATATTCTGAGTTTTCACTTAAGTCTCCATAGGAAATTGCTGTCTTTATCTTTTGTGCCACTTCTTTTCTTTTTACAGTTTTTAAGTATTCTAATTCCTCTTCTATTTTCTTAATTCCTTCATATGTAAGAATAACTTGTTTGTTTTCTGCCATATTATTACTCCCCTTTTAACATTAAATTTATAATATTATATGCTAAATAATTAATAATAAAACACATTTTATAATTAATAACAAGCACCATAAGTAAACTTACAGTGCTTGTTATTAACCATTGAAGTTATTATAAAACACCTAAAAGTTAGTGTCAATAATTATATTAAGTATTATATCTCAAATTCAAAATTTTCATAATTTATTTTGCTATCTCTTCTTCTATTTCTTCTTGCTTTAAAACTACCACTCTTGGCTTAAATCCTAATTTATCAAGCATTAAATTGTAATCATTGCTTGTTATTTCATCTTGTGGCTTATCTATTAATGTAACTAATACAGCCTCTAATACATTTGTACCAAAGGACCTTCCTTTAAATTCAGGTGTTGTGGTAATTAACATACGCACTTGTCTTTTTCTTAATTCTTCTACATCTTCCTTTGTAACAGTATTAGTTATTATAACCTTCCCTCTTAAATCCTTAGGCATATATTTTTTAATAAACAAGAAATCTCCTGCTATTATTTCAGCTTCATTAAAGTATTTCTCAAACTTTTCAACATTAACCTCCTGCTCTTTACCTGTTGGATATAGCTTTTCAAAAGGCATTCTGCAGGCAATTGGAAGAATAATATCTGCTGCTGCTTGAAAAACTCTATAGCTTCTTATAGGTATAGGTATATTAAGTGCAAAAATCACATCTCCAAAAGTTATATCAGCACCATGTGAATGAAGTGCTTCTGCCATACCAAATCTATCTGCAGCACTAACCATAAGTACCTTTTTATCTTTTAATGGAAACAAATTTTCGTCTATGTATTTTATTACCCTTCTCTCTAATGTATTTTTTAAACCAGAACCATCAACAATAGGAGTCTTTTTAGCTGCCTCCATCATAGGTATTGCATCTTTTATAACATATCTTTTACTTGCATTATATAAATATAAATCAATTCCTCCCATACCAAAGGCATCAACTTTACCATCTAATTCCTTTATTAATTCTATAGCCTTTTCTTTGTCTCCATCAGTACCTATTCTTTCAACAATGAATTTTTCACCAAGTAGTTCAACCTCGGCAGAATGATTTCTTGAAGATGATCCTAAACTAACAGAAACAACTCTTTTCATAATTATCCCCCTAATCTATTATTGTTTTTATTATATCTAAAATCTTTTGCGGCTCAACGTATATGTCATTTTTCAAAGGAGAGTCTCCTATTTCTATTGTGTATACATGACTATCTAATAACTTTGATAGAATTTTAGTTCTAACATTAGAACCTATAATAATACAGTGTTTATATTTTCTAACATCAGATATTATCTTAAGTACACTTTCAAGAAGTTCTTTACCTCCCTGTTTTTTAATAAAATTCTGCCTTTCCTCTTCATTCATAAGAAGTATGTATTCGACATTAAAAGTTTTTAAAAGCTCTGTAATTTCCTCTTTGTTTTTTATAGGGAACCCAATAACAGCTATATCTCCTCCCTTACGTACTTCTCCTATACTTTCAAGCCTTGATATAAAACTTCTATCAACATCAAGTATTTTTGCAACCTCCTGTTGAGAATACCCTTTCCCCCTAAGTTCTATTATTTCTTCAATTTTTTTATTTATTCTTGAAACGCTAATTGTTTTATCTCCTATTCTTACAAAATCCATATAGTACCTCCTGGTGCACAATTTGTGCTCAATTACATTTTATACCTTTTATCATTATCTTTCAATAATAAAAAGGACTATAACTTATATAGTCCCCTTATAACTTTCAAGAAGCTTTATAATCTCTTCTTTACTTTCAATCTTATTAACCATATCCCTAACGGCTGCTGCGTTCTTTAATCCCTTTAAATACCAAGCAATATGTTTTCTCATTTCTATTACACCACGTTGTCCTTTAAACTTATACATCATCTCAAGATGCCTTATAGCAAGGTCAACCTTCTCTTGAGGAAGTGGATCATCTAAAATTATACCCTCCTTAAGATAGGTAACAACCTTTTTAAATATCCACGGATTACCAAGTGCTCCTCGTCCAATCATTACTGCGTCACAGTTAGTGTACTCCAATAATCTCTTTGCATCTTGACAAGAAACCACATCGCCATTTCCTATTACTGGTACATTAACACTCTCTTTAACTTTTTTTATTATATCCCAATCAGCTTTACCCTCATACATTTGGCTTCTTGTTCTTCCGTGAATAGCAATAGCACTAACTCCACAAGCCTCAAGCATTTTAGCAAATTCAACTGCATTTACATTATTTTCATCCCAACCTTTTCTTATTTTTACAGTAACAGGCTTCTTAGATTTTTCTACTACCTTCTTAACAATTTTCTGTGCAAGCTCTGGTTCCTTCATCAAATATGAACCCTCTTTGTTCTTAACTATCTTAGGTGCAGGACATCCCATATTAATATCAATAAATGCAACATCCTCTTTTTCACTTATTTTTTCAGCCATAAACCCCATTATATCAGGGTCTGAACCGAATATCTGAACAACTGCTGGAGCCTCTTTTTCATCTATATCTAACATAAACTCTGTCTTTTGACTTCCATAATATAGCCCCTTTGAACTTACCATCTCTGTATAAACAAGCCCAGCACCAAACTCTTTACATAGAATTCTAAATGCCTTATCTGTTACTCCAGCCATTGGTGCTAAAAAAACATTGTTTTCTGGAACAAATTCTCCAATGTTCATAAAATCACCTGTTCTTTTCATATATTATTCTCAATCCCTCTAATGTTAGGTATGGATTTATCTCATCAATTGTTTTACTTTCAGTAGCTATTAATTTTGCAAGTCCTCCTGTTGCAACAACATAAGGAGTTTCCTCCTTAAGCTCCTTCATTTCTTCCTTCATCTTTATAACAATATTATCAACAAGACCAGCATATCCATATATAATACCTGACTGCATACTTTGTACAGTATTTTTGCATATAACTGTAGGAGGTTTAATAAGCTCAATTCTTGGAAGTTTTGCTGCTCTTTCAAATAGTGCATCACTTGCAATTTTTATTCCAGGTGTTATAGCTCCACCATAGTAATCTCCGTTTTTGCCAACTGCACAGAAGGTTGTTGCTGTTCCAAAGTCAACAATTATTAAAGGTTTCTTATATATATCATGAGCTGCAACAGCATTTACTATTCTATCTGCCCCAACTTCCTTTGGATTGTCATATTTTATATTTATACCTGTTTTAATCCCAGGCCCAACTATAAGAGGTTCTACTTTAAAGTATTTTCTTATCATATGTTCTAAAGAATACATTATATTTGGAACAACAGAAGAAACAACTACTGCATCTATGTCTTTATAGTCTAACCCTGCCTTTTCGAATAGATTAATTACAACAATCCCATATTCATCTGCAGTTCTTTGTGTAGTAGTTGCTATTCTCCAATCAATAACAAGTTTTTTGTCTTGATAAACACCTAAAACTATATTAGTGTTGCCTACATCAAAAACTAATAACATATTAACGCACTCCTTACTCATATTTAACACATCATTTACATTGTAGCAACTAATCCTATAAAATTCAATAAAAATAAGACGTCATTTAGACGTCTTACCTTCCAAATAGAGTAAGCAGCACACCTGCTGCAACAGCAGTTCCTATAACTCCTGCAACATTAGGTCCCATAGCATGCATTAGTAGGAAATTTGATGGGTTTTCCTTTTGTCCAACTACTTGAGATACTCTTGCTGCCATAGGAACAGCTGAAACCCCTGCAGAACCTATAAGTGGATTTACCTTTCCCTTTGTTACCTTATACATAAACTTTCCAAGTAGAACTCCACCTGCTGTACTAAATGCGAATGCTATAAGTCCTAATGCAGTTATTGCAATTGTTTCATAATTCAAGAAGCTTTTTGCATTAGCAGTAGCACCAACTGTAACACCTAAAAATATTGTAATTATGTTAATCATAGCATTTTGTGCAGTATCGGATAGTCTATTTACTACTCCACTTTCTCTAAATAGATTACCCAGCATAAGCATTCCAATTAGTGGTGATACAGAAGGTAAAAGAAGAGATACCAATATAGTAACAACTATAGGGAATATTATTTTTTCAGCCTTTGAAACCTTTCTTAGTTGATCCATCTTTACCATTCTTTCCTCTTTAGTTGTAAGGAACTTCATTATAGGTGGTTGAATTAGAGGAACAAGTGCCATATATGAATAGGATGCAACTGCTATAGCACCCAGTCTATGTGGCGCAAGCTTTGAAGCTAAATATATAGATGTAGGTCCGTCTGCACCACCTATTATACCAATTGATGCTGCCTCTTGTGGAGTAAATCCTAATAAAAGTGCTACTAAAAAGGCCATAAATACACCAAATTGAGCTGCCGCACCAAGCAATATACTGGACGGATTTGCAATGAGCGGTCCAAAATCCGTCATAGCTCCAACACCTAAAAATATCAGTGGTGGATATATTTCCTTTTCAACTCCTTGATATAAATACCATAGAAGCCCTCCCATATGTCCATCCTTTGGTGCATCCATTATACCCGTAATTGGTAAGTTTGCTAAGAGCATCCCAAAGGATATTGGGAGAAGTAATAAAGGTTCAAATTGTTTAACTATTGCCAAATACATTAAAACCAAAGAAACAATAATCATTATAAACTGACCCCATGTCATATGTAAAAAACCAGAGGTTTTAATTATATCCCTAAAAGCATTTAACATCATCTCTAAGAACATAGAACTTCCCCCTACTATTTATATTTTGCAAGTATATCGTCTGTAGATACACTATTTCCCTTGCCAACTAAAACTTCAGTTATAACACCATCTTCTCCTGCCATTATTTCATTCTCCATCTTCATAGCTTCTAATATGAAAAGAACATCTCCCTTTTTAATTTTATCTCCTACGTTTACTTTAACATCTAAAATTGTACCTGGCATTGGAGCCTTTACTTCTTTATCGTGAGATGAAACAGCAGTTTCCTTTTTTGCTTCTTGTATATTTGTCTGTTCCTTTTTTGATACTTCTTCAACCTCAACTTCAAATTTCTTACCATTTATAGTTACTATATACTTTTTCATACATATCCTCCCATCTACTTATTTAATAATTTTATACTTTTTATTCTCACTTCATCTAAAGGTCTTTTTAACTCGTGTGCTATAACAGCTAAAATAGCTGCAGCTTCCTCATCGTTAAGTTCTGCTTCTAAATTAATTTCTCCACTTAGGCTACCTGTTGTTTGTGTATGAATAAATTCATCCTTTAAAACAGGTCCATTACTCTTATTAAACTCTTTATAGGTTTGATGACTGTTTAAATTCATTTTTTCAACAAATACTGAAATAATCTTAATCACAAAACCCAAGAAGATTAATACTACAAAAACAATAAGCATAGCTGTAATTGTAGTATTTAACCCTAAAAGCAGTCTGTCTCCTAAACTCAACTCATTCCCCTCCCTACTATATATTTATTATTTATTTTACCACATTGTTATTCAAATTTTAATATATTTTGCAATAAAAATTTCATATTTTTTAAAATTTTAAATCATAATAAGTATTTAAGGATAAAAAAAGAAGAGTAGTTTTTACTCTTCTTTTTTTACTTTACTATTTACTCTATTTAGAAACTTATTCATTTCGACTATAAATCTCTCGTGTGTTCCTTCTCCAATTTTTTCAACCTCATCAAAGGCTTCAACTTTAAATAAAACCTTCTTACCTTCTATACCTATAATTTCAGCCTCTGCTCTAACCTTCATACCAATAGGTGTTGCTGCAAGATGCTTAATATTTAAGCTTATTCCTACTGTTGAATAACCTTCATCTAAAAACTCATCTAAGCACTCCTTTGCTGCACACTCCATAAGTCCTACCATTGCTGGAGTAGAATAAACATCTACTCCTCCACTTGCATAATTTATAGCAGAGTCCTTTGATTGGGATACCCTCTCAATAACATGTTTCTTTCCAACCTTAATCTCCTTCACTTGTATCACCCCTATGCTTCATTAAAGATTGCTTCAAATTCATCAGCCTCAAGTTTTTCCTTTTCAAGAAGTGCTTCTGCAACTCTATGAAGCCTATTCATATTTTCCTTTAATAAATTCTCTGCCCTTTCATATGCTTCGTGAATTATATTTTTAATCTCTTTATCTATTAAAGCTGCAACTTCTTCACTATAGTTTCTTGATTTTGCAAAATCACGTCCTAAGAATACCTCTTCGTGTCCTGAACCAAACTCAATAGGACCTAAAACATCACTCATACCATATTCTGTTACCATCTTTCTTGCAATATTTGTAGCTCTTTCAATATCATTTTTTGCACCTGTGCTTATATCATTTAAAACAAGCTTTTCAGCAACTCTACCACCAAGTAATCCTACAATTTCTTCAATTAATTCTGTCTTTGATGCATAGTGCTTATCCTCTTCTGGAAGTGCAAGCGTATATCCTCCCGCCCTTCCTCTTGGTATAATACTTATTTGATGAACAGGTGCTGCATTTGGTAAAAGCTTCATAACTACAGCATGACCTGCCTCGTGGTATGCAGTAAGCCTTCTTTCCTTTTCACTCATTACCCTACTCTTCTTTTCTGGTCCTGCAATAACTCTTGTTATTGCCTCCTCTAATTCTTCCATTCCAATTAGCTTTTTATTTTTTCTTACAGTAAGAAGTGCTGCTTCATTCATTAAATTTTCAAGATCTGCACCTGAAAAACCTGGAGTTCTCTTTGCTATTATCTTTAAATCTACATTCTCATCAAGCGGCTTATTTCTTGCATGAACCTTTAATATTTCTTCTCTTCCCTTTACATCTGGAGCATTTACTACTATTTGTCTATCAAATCTACCTGGTCTAAGTAGTGCTGGGTCTAATATATCTGGTCTATTTGTTGCTGCTATTACTATTATACCTTCGTTTGTTCCAAATCCATCCATTTCAACAAGGAGTTGGTTTAGAGTTTGTTCTCTTTCATCGTGTCCTCCTCCAAGACCTGCACCTCTTTGTCTACCAACTGCATCTATTTCATCTATAAAAACTATACAAGGAGCATTTTTCTTTGCAGTATCAAAAAGGTCTCTAACTCTTGATGCACCTACACCAACAAACATTTCAACAAAATCAGAACCACTTATACTAAAGAAAGGTACTCCTGCTTCACCTGCAACTGCCTTTGCAAGAAGTGTTTTACCTGTTCCTGGAGGGCCAACTAATAATACACCCTTTGGAATTCTTGCACCAAGTTCAATATATTTTCTTGGTTGTTTTAAGAAATCAACTACTTCTTCAAGCTCCTGCTTTTCTTCATCTGCACCAGCAACATCATTAAATGTTACCTTTTTCTTATCATTGTTTACAAGCTTTGCACGGCTTTTTCCAAAGTTCATTACTCCTTTGCCGCCGCCTCCCTGTGATTGTTGAATAAATATAAACCAAACAACACCAAGCATAATAAGCATTAATATATTTGGTATTGCTGATACCCAAACTGGGAATTTAGTCGGAGGTATAAATTCTAAATCTATTTTTGTAGAATGTGTTCTATTATACTCATCTACCTTCTCTTGTAACTTTTCAGCTGAATTTATATTAACCTTAAATTGTGTCTTATCTACAAGCTCACCTGATGCTTCACCTGTATCTACATCAACTACAATCTTTTTTACCTTTCCTTCACTTATAGCAGTATCAAGCTTTGTATATGTGAACTGCTCCTTTTTAGTCGTTGGATTACCAAAATAAGTTACAGCCACAAAAAAAGCTAATATAATAAGTATCCATGCACTTGCACTCTTTAGAAATGAATTCTTCAACTTAAGCCCCCCTCTCAAATTAGCAACTTGTATTTTTTAATTTTATCATAATATTATAATATATACAATTATTTGTTTGCATAGACTTCCTCCTTGACTACAGCAATGTATGGTAAGTTTCTGAACCTTTCTGCATAATCAAGTCCATAACCTACAACGAACTCATCTGGTATTGAAAATCCTATATAATCAGCCTTTATATCAACCTTTCTTCTTTCAGGTTTATCTAAAAGACAACATATCTTTAACTCTTTTGGATTTCTCTTTTTTAAATATTCATATAGATATTTTAAAGTTGTTCCTGTGTCTATGATATCTTCAACTATAACTACATTCTTACCTTCAATATCAAAATCTAAATCCTTTAAAATTCTAACTACACCTGATGTTTGAGATGACAAACCATAACTTGATACTGCCATAAAATCCATTGTCACATCATTTTTAACACATCTCATCAAATCTGCCACAAACACAACTGAACCCTTTAATACGCCTATAAAGAAAAGTTCTTCGTCTTTGAAGTCCCTCATAATCTCCTCTGCAAGCTCACAAACTCTTCTTCTTATTTCTTCTTCATTTATTAGTATCTTCTGTAAATCCTTATTCATTCTCTGCACCTCTTTCAAATCTTATTTCAAGAATTTTTTTAGTTTTGTCATCTATGCGATATAGATTATTTTCACGCATACCTATTATCCAAATTATTTCAGACCCCTTTGCTATAAGTGGTATAGTCTGTCTCTCATCCCGTGGAACCTTTTTATCTATAAAAAAGTCCTTTAGCTTTTTCTTCCCACCTATTCCACTTAAAAAAATATAATCTCCAGATTTTCGGCTTCTTATGGCTATATCATTTCCTATTTTATCATAATCAAAGTATTTTATAAATGTATTATGTTTAATATTATTTAAATTTTCTAATACATTTGTATAAATTTTTGCATTCAACTCTGGTATATAGGTAATACCTGGTATTTTGATTTTATATTCATATTCTATTTTTTCATCCTTTAAAATATTTATTATAAAGTTTTGATATTCGATTTTACAAACAATATTGTGGGGTAAAACAACATATTTGCCTGTTTCCCCTTTGAATATTAAATCTATACAGTCATCTATATGCTTTTGTTCTATTCCACTTATACTTCCATATACCTTCTCAATTATTCTTCTTATTATTCTTCTTTTTATGGCTATATGCTGTTTATTGAAAACTTCAATACTAAATCGATTATTAATATAATTATTATTTAATATGTCATCTACATAACTTTGTAAAAAATCCTCTTCGCTCTTTATTATTTGAGACAGTCTGTTTAAACTTTCAACTATATTTGAATTAAAATGTTCCTTTATATATGGTATAAGCTCTAATCTTACTTTATTCCTTGTATATATACTTTCTTTATTTGTACTATCAATTTGAGGGTTTAGTCCATTTTCTTCACAATATCGTTCTATCTCATCCCTTGTTAAACAAAGTATAGGCCTTATGTATTTACCATCCCTTTTATTTGGTATTCCAACAAGTCCTAAAGTTCCTGTTCCTCTAATTAAATTCATAATTATAGTCTCTGCATTATCGTTCATATTATGGGCAAGAGCTACTTTATTTCCACCTACTTTTTTTAATACCTCATCAAAAAATTTATATCTTATGTAACGTCCTGCCTCCTCCGATGTCATCTTGTGCTCCTTTGCAAACTCCTCAACCTTAACCCTAATACTAAAATGTTCTACATTTAGTTTTTCTGATAGTTTTCTTGAATACTCCTCATCTCTTAAGGCCTCTTCACCTCTTATCATATGGTTTATATGTGCTGAATAAATAGTTATATTTAATTCTTCCTTTAATGAACATAAAATATGTAATAGGCAAACTGAATCTGGTCCTCCAGATAAACCAACTACTATTTTATCTCCTGGTTCAATCAAGCTATTTTCTTTTATATAAGCTAATACCTTCTCCTTCATACTTCACCACTTCCATCTATACTAAAGATATATATATGATAACTTTAAATATTAAATTCAGCAAGAAGGCACATAAAGTTAAAAATAAAGGCCGTGAACAGTAAATAGAGTATAAGTTCACGGCACCTTCTAATTCTTTTTTACAATTAACTAACCTTCCATATTTTAGACACAATTACAGTCATATCATCTTTTATATTATTACCATAAAACTCTTTAGCTTTATTTAACAAATAGTCAGCAACATCCTTTGGATTTCCACTATCAAACTCCTTAAGTGCCTTTATAATCCATTTTTCCTTTAGATTTTCATTACAATCAACAACACCATCACTTACCATTACAATCATATCACCACTTCTAAATTCAACTATTTGACTTTCTATATCAATATCATCCAATATACCAACCGGAAGTGCAGAACTCTTGATTACTTCAACCTCTCTTCCCGATTTTATAAATGTTGGTGCTGCACCTATTTTAATAAATTCACCTATACCACTATATAAATCAATAAGTCCCATATCAACGGTTGCAAAGCTTTCATCACAGGATCTTAAAACTAAAACTGAGTTTATAGCCTTGATTGCTGTATTCCTTTCAAATCCTGCCTCCATTAGTTTTTCTAAGAGAGCAATTGTAGTATTACTTTCCATATTAGCTGTCCTTCCACTTCCCATACCATCACTTAGCGCAAGCATATATCTTCCTTCTCCTATATTACCAAAATAGTATGTATCACCTGAGACCTTTTCCTTTGAAGTTTTAGAAACTGCTGTAACTAAACTAAAGCTTTCTGCTTCTATTAGTCTAAACTGACACATAGTTTTATTTTCATCTATTCTGCAACCCGAACCATCTACAACCATCTTCATACCTAATGCCCTTGAAACTGCCTTTTCAAACTCCTTAACACATAAATTTTTTCCTCTACAAGGTTTTCTATAGAAGGTTATCTCATATTTTTCTCTTCCATTTTTCAAAGCTACAATATTATCAAATTCCAAACCCACTTTATCAAGCTCAACGGCTATTTCCTCTTCTACATCATTTCTGAACACAATAGAGCTTGATGTTTCTTTAACCATCGATTCAATTATGCTTGAAATCCCCTTAATCTGTTCTGATAGAATCATACGAGAATTTATTAATTTCTTTCTCCATCTATTGTTTAATCTCATTATCTCTAAAAGATGAATTGACTGTTTCATTATTTCAGTTGGACGTATACATTTTCTTCTCATACTCTCTGGCATTTCCATAACCGACAGCATACCCTTTTTCTCTATAAGTCTTAACATTTCAACTATAGAATCATAAGTATAATATAATTCTTTACCCCAACAAATACTCTTACAGTCACAATTTGCGCACACTCTATCTGCTATTTTTTCAACAAGACTATTTATTTCTTGCTTTTTAGATAACTCATTTTCTATGTTCTCCTGCAAGATTGATGATATATCGTATAATGTACTTGACATTGAAGATAGCCTAATCTCCATAAGTCCCTTTACCTTTTCTATATATGACTTTTGAAGTTCTATCATTTTTTTATCTCCATCTAAAGAAGATGTAAGTTTTTTAAATCTTTTTGTTGGCATTACCATAAAAATTGCAGCTGCAATCATGGCCTCTAAGAAAATATTATTTAAAGTTATGCTACCTAAATTATAAAAAGAAAGCATAGCAGTTGCAATTACAAAGGAAACTGCTACTATAAACTTGTTATAATCTTTAAAAACACCTGCAATAAGTCCACTAAAACCAAATATTCCAAGGCTCACTGCCATTGATGGATCAGATATTCCAGAAACAACTCCCATTGTAACTCCTACAGCCGCCCCCATGCTTGCTCCTTCACTATATCCAAAACATATTACAACCACCATAGATATTATATTTTTAAAGGAAAAACCATATATATTAATATCCCACAGTCCTGATACCACAAGTGATAATACAAGTATAAAACATATAATTTCTTCCTTTGAATAAAGCTTTCTTGACTGTTTATTAAAATAAAGTGGTATACCATAACTAAAAATATATGCACTTGATATCATAATCAAAGATTCAAATATAGATACTATTATGTCGTAGGGCAATATATCTAAACTAACATAAAATCTAAAGGCTATATTAACAAGTATATTTACAACAAACGCTAACAGAGCAAACTTATATATCTTTTTATTTTCTGATAAAAAAGGAATAAAAATCATAAGTGCCAATACGGTTACAACGTGAGAATATGATAGATAATTTTGAAAAGACAATATGTAGCCTAAAACTACAAATAGGGATACCAAAAATGATTCAAACTTATTTAAAACTGAGTATGATGCTACTAAAAACGCTACTCCAAAGGGCATAAGTACCTTTAACATAACCACTCTACTTACCAATAGAGCACTTAAAAGTAATAGCAAATGCCTAAAAGAAAATAAATCAATACTTATTTTTTGACGAACCTTATTTTCAGTAACTCTCCTGTATGGTAGTATATCATCTCTATACATAAAAAACCCCCCAATTTGAAATTGTAGGGTTATTATACCAAATATATGCAGAAATGTTTGTCATTATTACAGATGTACTACAAAAAGTTTCCGACAGCTTATTTTAAAAAATTATAATGTAGAAATCTATTCGACTCTTTTATTCAACACAATTTGATTTGGTAATAAAAGATATGTTGGTTTATATATTATTTGTCGACTATTCCTTTAAAATGCACTTATCCTTGAGAAAAAATAAAAGCGAGTAGTTAAACTACTCGCTTCTTATGGTGGCGGCGAACGGATTCGAACCGCTGACACTTCGGGTATGAACCGAATGCTCTGGCCAACTGAGCTACGCCGCCATGTTGGTTGCGGGGGGAGGATTTGAACCTCCGACCTTCGGGTTATGAGCCCGACGAGCTACC
>JAOAAJ010000049.1 GCA_026418935.1 Caloramator sp.
GTGATCAATAATTACTGTTACACCAAATCCTGTTTTGTTAATTGTATTAACTATCTTGTCGTCCTTGAATATCTTTAAAACTTTTCCATCAGCAGCAGCCTTTACTTCTGTTCCTAAATCTGCTTCAATATCAATTCCTTCATGAGTTTCCCATTGATTTAATGTTTTGTTAAATAGTGGCTTAGTATCATCAAAGGGTTTTACTACTTGGCCTTCTAAAGGTTTATTTAACTTGAAGGAAACCACTGAACCTTGTTGTGATTTCTTAGTTGTACTTGAATTATTATTGCTATTTTCAGGATTATTACTTGATGTTTGTTTTGGTAAATTTGAAGCAGGAACAGTATTGTTCTTTGTCTTTTCTTCTATTAGTGTTGGCTCATTGTTAGGTTGATTTGTTTTCTTTTCTTCAGTAAGTTTTGAATCACCTAACTTATTTGTAATCTTCCTTTCGTTGTTTCTTGTTATAACCACTGCTGCTACGGCTACTATACAAAGACAGATAAATAAAATTACATAGAAGCTGTCTTTGTTAAAGAATTTTGATTTTTTGAAAATGTTTTTTTCTCCCACTATCAACACCTCCATTAGTATTTTCTCCAGTTTGTGACATTTTATACATAAGAATAAAAAAGCATCTTACATTTAGTAAGATGCTCTTAATTACTGTTTTTTATTCACCAATTCATCAATTTTTTTTATTTCTATTCCCTTATAATAATGATTTAGTATCTCATCGTATTTTTTCCCTCTTTTAGCCATCTCATTTGCTCCCCACTGGCTCATCCCTACCCCGTGGCCATAACCCTTTACATTAAATGTAACATTTTTACTATCAATATTGATGGTAAATGAGGCAGACTTTAATCCCATTGCCCACCTTATGTCTATTCCTGAAAATGTCTTGTTACCAATTTTTATTGTTTTAACTCTATCTCCCTCTGTCCATTCAAGTATTTTTATCTGTTTTGCTAAATTACTTGAACTTATACTAACCTCAGGGTTTAGCTCTTTAATTCTTCTTACAAATTCCTCCTTCTTCATAACAACTTTAGATGAAAAACTTGGAGTTCCCTCTTCATAAGGACTTTCAACACTAACTAAATATGGTTCTTGATATCCAAATACATAAATACTGTTTTCTGTTTTACCGTTACTTGTGGAATGGTATTTTATATGTCTTGCAACTTCATTATTATATGTAATTACCATCCCTTTAGTTTCTAAAACTGCTTGTGTTAGTTTATTCCAATATTCATTCGCCATAGAAGCTGGCCAATTCCTAAACCTCTCCTCTTTTGTAACATAAGCTTGGCAGTGAACAGTACTACAGACATCTGCACCACTATGTTTTGCACAACCCGAACCACCATTTTGGATTAAATTCGCATAGGCAAAGGTTCTTGCTGCTATTGCTTGAGCCTTTAAAGCCTCTATATCAAAGGCTGCAGGCATTTCTGCTGCAACAACGCCTCTTATATAATCCTCAAATTCTAATTCAACTATTTTGTTTTGACCTTCAATAAAAACTTTTATTTTTATTGCTTTATCATTTTTTTCTTCCTTTAACTTATCCTCTACTTCAGGCTTTTTTAGCGGTTCTGGCACAAATTGCTGAATCTTTGATATGTAATAGGGTAATTTTGTATCTTCTCTAACACCTCCAGAAATGATTAGGGGTATACCTATCATTAGAAATAAAACAAATAAAAAAAAGCTTGCTACCCTTTTCACTTAATCCCCCCTCGTAAAGTTCTACTACAATTTTATTTTTATATTCCTCAATTTATTACTAAACAAATAAAGGTGCCATTATGGCACCTTTTCAAACCCTTTCAATTTCTGCCCCTATGGACTTCATCTTACCCACTATATCAACGTAGCCTCTATCTAAATGTTGAATATCTCCAATTGTTGTTATACCTTCTGCAACAAGTCCTGCTAAAATCAAAGATGCTCCTGCCCTCAAATCTGTTGCTCTAACTTCAGCACCTGTTAATCTATTAACTCCCTCAATAACTGCACTTCTACCATCAATTTTTATATTTGCACCCATTCTCTTAAGCTCTGTAACATGCATAAACCTATTTTCAAATACTGTTTCAGTTACAATTGATGTTCCTTCAACTGTACACAAATATGCCATAAACTGTGCCTGCATATCTGTTGGGAAACCTGGATAAGGTAGTGTTTTAATATCTACTGGTTTAGGATTATCTGTTCCTATAACTCTAACTCCTCCTGGAACATCCAAAACCCTAACACCACATTCCTCAAGCTTTGCAATTATAGGTCTTACATGTTCTACAATTACATTTTCAATTGTTAAATCACTTTTTGTTATAGCTGCTGCAACCATATAGGTTCCTGCTTCTATTCTATCTGGTATTGGCTGATGAATTGTCCCCTTTAATTCCTTCACACCTTGAATTCTTATTGTGTCAGTTCCAGCACCCAAAATATTTGCTCCCATCCTGTTTAAAAAATTAGCAAGGTCTACTATCTCTGGTTCCTCCGCTGCATTCTCAATAACAGTTTCACCTTCTGCTAACACTGCTGCCATCATTATATTTTCTGTTGCCCCAACTGATGGAAAATCTAAATAGATTTTATTTCCCTTAAGTTTTTTACATTCTGCCTCAACATACCCGTGACCTATATTTACATCTGCACCAAGTAATGAAAACCCCTTTAGATGTAAATCAATAGGCCTACTACCAATATTGCATCCTCCTGGCATAGAAATTCTTGCTTTTCCATATCTTGATAGTATTGGTCCTAAAACTAAAAAAGATGCCCTCATCTTTTTTACAAGTTCATAGGGAGGTTCTAACGTTTTTAATGAACCATCCTTAACTTCTATTATACCTTTTTTAATATCCATATTGATATTTACACCTAAAGAATCCAGTACACTACACATTACTTTAACATCATCAAGATTTGGTACATCGTCTATAACGCATCTTTCGCCACATAATAGGGTTGCAGCAATAATGGGAAGTACAGAATTTTTTGCAGAACTTATCTTTACAGTTCCTCTTAATTTGTTATTTCCCTTTACAACAATTCTCTCCATCATATATTCCTCCAAAAATTAATACTCTTCAAATATTAGTGGGCTGCCAATCCAGATATATGTGCATTTATTTAAATCACTATATCTTAAGGCTATATTTAAATTTATATATTTGTCTTCACATTTTTTCCTCTCTTCTAAAGTAGGCAAAAAAGCAGATACACTAACTAAATTTTCATTTTCAATCCCATCTACAAAAATAGCCCTTTTTCTTTTTAGTATTTCAATAGCCTTTTCCTTCATCTCTGATGTTGTTAGTTTTCCATTAAATCTTCCCATTACAAGTAGAGAAAATTTAGGAATAGCCCTATGTCTTATAAAATTAATAAAAATAGTCTGCTTAATATTATTTATATTCACATTGTGTGCATTTTGTGAAACTGTTAAGGAAGCATAAATTTTATCCTCTACATCCCTTAATCTTACTGTTATATATCCATTTTTTATAATTGCATTAAGGAGAAATTCCTCATCTGTTTGGGTATATTCGTAGGAAATGACATCAAACCCATCGATTAGCTCTTTTGATAGTAAATATTTATCATTATAACCTGACAAGAAACTACTTCCATCTAATTGTATAGTTATTGTTTCCCCACCTGCTTCATAACAAGCATCAATAATATCTGCATAAATTTTATTTTGATATCCCCAAAATGTAAAAGTTAAAATGATTAATACTAATAATAAACAAAACCACTTTTTCATTTTAACACCCTCCCCTTTTTATAAAAGAGTATGTCCATGAAAAAGTGGTTTTATTCAACTTTTTTATTTTTTGTTCATTATATCGCTTGCCTTCAATCTTGCAGTTGCCTTCATAAGCTTTAATTTTGCCTTAAGATAATCTATATTCTCATCCTTAGCTTGAAGCTTTTTCCTTGCTCTATCAAGTTCTTCCTCTGCCCTCTCTCTATCTATTTCCTCTGGCCACTCTGCCGCATCCGCCATTATAATTGCCTTATTATCTATAAACTCAATAAAACCTCCTGCAATAACAGCATATTTATTAAAACCGTCCTGTGTAATCTTTATGACATCTGGTAAAAGTGCAGCAACATAGGGGGTGTGATTTGCAAGAAACTGCATCTTTCCAACAAGGCTACTTACAATTAATGAATCTACATCTCCTTTAAAGAACCTTCTATCAGGTGTAACAATTTCAAGGCTAAACTTAGCCATAATATCACCTCTTATACCTCATATCCTAATCCCTTTGCCTTTTCAACAACCTCATCTATAGTTCCAACCATAAAGAAGGCTGCCTCTGGAATATTATCATATTTTCCATCAAGTATCTCTTTAAACCCTCTTACTGTTTCCTTAACAGGTACATATTTACCTTGTATACCTGTAAATTGCTCTGCTACTGAGAAGGGCTGTGATAAAAATCTTTGAACCTTTCTTGCCCTTGATACAACAAGCTTATCCTCCTCTGATAACTCATCTATACCAAGGATTGCAATTATATCTTGAAGCTCCTTATATCTTTGAAGTATATTTTTTACTCTTTGTGCTGTTTCATAATGTTCCTCTCCCACTATTCTTGGATCAAGTATTCTTGATGTAGAATCAAGTGGGTCTACTGCTGGATAAATACCAAGCTCTGCTATTGACCTTGATAAAACTGTTGTTGCATCAAGGTGTGTAAATGTTGTTGCTGGTGCTGGGTCTGTTAAGTCATCTGCAGGAACATATACTGCCTGAACAGAAGTAATTGAACCGTGCTTTGTAGATGTAATTCTCTCCTGTAGTGCTCCCATCTCTGTTGCAAGGGTTGGTTGATATCCAACAGCAGATGGAATTCTTCCAAGCAGTGCTGACACCTCTGAACCTGCCTGTGAAAATCTAAATATATTATCTATAAATAATAGAACATCTTGCCCTTTATCTCTGAAGTATTCTGCCATTGTAAGTCCTGTTAGGGCAACCCTCATTCTTGCTCCAGGTGGTTCATTCATTTGTCCAAACACAAGAACTGTATTATCTATAACCTTTGATTCCTTCATTTCATTATAAAGGTCATTTCCTTCTCTTGTTCTTTCCCCAACTCCTGTAAATACAGAAAGTCCTCCGTGTTGTTTTGCTATATTGTTTATTAGCTCCTGTATTAAAACTGTCTTTCCTACTCCTGCACCACCAAATAGTCCAATCTTTCCACCCTTTTGATAAGGTGCAAGAAGATCTATAACCTTAATACCCGTTTCAAACATCTCTGGTTGAACAGATTGTTCTTCAAAACTTGGTGGTGTTCTATGAATTGAGTAGTACTCTTTTGCCTCTACATCTCCTAAATTATCTATAGGTTTTCCTAAAACATTAAACAATCTACCCAATGTCTTTTCTCCAACAGGTACTGATATTGGGGCATTAGTATCCTCTGCTAAGGCACCACGTACAAGTCCATCAGTTGAATCCATAGCAATAGCTCTTACTATGTCATCTCCAATATGCTGCATAACCTCTGCAACAAGCTCTTTTCCATTGTTATCTATTTTAATAGCATTATATATACTTGGTAAATGTCCTTCTTCAAACCTTATATCAACAACAGGCCCAATTACCTGTACAACCTTTCCCTTACTCACGCTATCCCTCCTACTCCTTTAATGCTTCTGCACCGCTTACAATCTCTGTTATCTCCTGTGTTATACTGCTCTGTCTCAATCTATTATACATCGTCTGTAGCTTATTTAATAACTCCTGTGCATTCTTTGTTGCACTATCCATAGCATTCATCCTCATTGCATATTCACTTGCAATGCTTGTTAAAATGGCATAATAGAGCATATTATTTAGATACTTTGGGAAAATATAGTCTAAAACCTTGCTGGCCTTTGGTTCAAACTCAAACTCCCTATTTACCTTCTCCTTTGGCTTTTCAAGTGGAAGTAGTTTTAAAACCTCTACCTCCTGCTTTACTGGTGAATAAAACTTAGTATAAATAAGTTTTACATTTCTAACTTCACCATTTTTATAGGAATCTATTGCATGTTTCATAATATCTACGGCATCCCAATAAACAGGGTAATCTCCAACCTCAACATACTCTGCAATAGTATCATATCCTCTTCTTACAAAAAAGCTTCTTGCCTTTTCTCCGATAGTTAAAAGTCTAACCTTTTTGCCCTCCATATCTTCTAAGGCCTTTTTTATTACATTGGCATTGTAACTACCACAAAGTCCTGAATCCGAAGTTATAATTATATATAAATCAGTATCAACCTTATTTTTATTAAAGTATATACTTAACTCTGCATCTTGGCTTAATGCCAATGTTTTTATAACCTCATTGAATTTATTGATATATGGTTCATTTTTTTCAGCCCTTGCTCTAACCTTCTTAAATTTTGATGTTGCAACAAGTCCCATTGCCTTTGTAATCTTTTGAGTATTTTGTACTGACTTTATCCTTCTTTTTAAGTCAATTAGCCCTCCTGCCATAAAAACACCTCCAGAAGGGTATATTATTTAAAATTACCCTTAAATTCGATAATTGCATCCTCTAACATCTTCTTTATTTCATCTGTTAACTCTTTTTTATCAACTATAGCATTTAAGATTTCTCTCTTATGAGTTTTTAGAAAATCCAAATATTCCTTCTCAAATCTTCTAACATCCTCAACTTTTATATCATTTAAATAATTGTTTATTGCTGCATATAAAATAGCTATCTGTTCTTCAACAGGCATAGGTGAATACTGATCCTGCTTTAGAATTTCTACAAGTCTTTGTCCCTTTTCAATTCGTGCTCTTGATTCCTTATCAAGGTCTGAACCAAACTGTGCAAATGCAGCAAGCTCTCTATATTGTGCAAGTTCAATTCTTAACATACCTGCAACCTGCTTCATAGCTTTTATTTGTGCAGAACCTCCAACACGAGACACTGATATACCAGGATTTATGGCAGGTCTTACCCCTGCAAAGAAAAGGTCTGTTTCAAGGAATATCTGTCCATCTGTAATAGAAATTACGTTTGTTGGAATATATGCAGTAACATCACCTGCTAAGGTTTCAATTATAGGAAGAGCAGTCATAGAACCTCCTCCTAATTCATCTGAAAGCTTTGCGGCCCTCTCTAAAAGCCTTGAATGTAAATAGAATACATCACCTGGATAAGCTTCACGTCCTGGTGGTCTTCTCAATAGTAGTGACATAGTTCTATATGCCACAGCGTGCTTTGATAAATCATCATAAATTATCAAAACATGTTTTCCATTATACATAAACTCTTCTCCCATAGCACACCCTGCATATGGAGCTAAAAATTGAAGTGGTGCTGTATCAGATGCAGAAGCTGATACAACTATCGTATAGTCCATAGCACCTGCTTGTTCTAATGTATTTACTATGTGGGCAACTGTTGACTGTTTTTGTCCTATTGCAACATAAATACATATTACATCCTTACCCTTTTGATTTATAATCGCATCTATTGCAATTGCAGTTTTACCTGTTTGTCTATCTCCTATTATAAGCTCTCTTTGCCCCTTACCTATTGGAACCATTGAATCTATTGCCTTTATACCTGTCTGCATAGGCTCTTTAACTGATTTTCTTTCTATAACTCCAGGGGCTGCTGTTTCAACTGGTCTTGTTTTGGTTGTCTTAATTGGTCCCTTTCCATCTATTGGTTCTCCTAAAGCATTTACTACTCTTCCAATTAGTGCTTCTCCTACAGGAACTTCAACTACCTTTCCTGTTCTTTTTACTACATCTCCCTCTTTTATTCCCTGTTGGTTTCCAAATAAAACTGCACCAACATTGGACTCCTCAAGATTAAGTGCCATACCATATACTCCATTAGGAAATTCCAATAGTTCGCCTGACATACAGTTATTTAAACCATATATTCTTGCAATGTCATCTCCGATTTGAACAATAGTGCCTGTATCCTCTATTTCAAATTTATTTTCATATTCCTCAAGCTGCCTTTTTAATATCCTTGTTATCTCATCTGGTCTTATGCTCATACTATCACCTCATCCTTCTTTAGAAGTTGCTTCTTTATCCTCTCAAGCCTTCCCTTTACTGTTTCATCAATAGTTTCATCTGCAACCTTAAGATATACTCCTCCAATTAAAGATTCATCAACAATATTCTCTATCTCTACTTCACAATTATATTTATTCTTCAGTTTGCTTCTTAAAGCTTCTATTTCGTCATCATTTAGCTTTACTGCTGTTTTAACAAGTGCAAATTTTACACCTATATGTTCATAATACCTGTATTTAAACTCCTCATTAACAAGGAATATATCCTCTATTCTATCGTGAGTTATAAGAAGAATTATTGTTCTTATAAGTTCATCAGGTGTTTTACCCTTTAATGAATTGGTTATTAAATTTATTTTTTCTTCATCCTTTATCTCTGGGTGAACTAAAAACTCATAAAACTGACTATTTTCCTTTAAAAGCTTACAAAAATTATCAAGGTCCTCAACACACTCTTTAAGATTTCCTGTTATTATTGATTCCTCTAAAAGTGCCTCAGCATACTTTGCTGCAACTATTTCATGCATATTATGCACCTACCCTATTTATAAATTCCCTTATTAGTGCATGATGTTTTTCTTCATCAAGTTCCCTTTCAATTGCCTTGGCAGCAGCTAAAAGTGATAAAGACACAATTTGCTTTTTAATTTCATCCTGTGCCCTTTCCATTTCAAGTGCTGCATCTTCTCTTGCCCTCTGCCTAATAAAGTCTGCCTCTTTTTTAGCTGCCTCTACTATCTCGTCGTGAATACTTTGGGCTTTAATTTTATACTCTTCAACTATTTTTCTTCCTTCGTCATTTAATTCCTTTAGCTTTTCCTCATATTGTTTTCTTAATTCTTCTGCTTCCTTCTTTTTATTTACTGATGTTTTTATATTATTTTCTATTGTATTTGTTCTATTTTCCATAAATGTTGTTACAGGTATAAATAGCTTTTTCTTAAGATATATATATAAAATAACAACATTAAATATTGTTATTACAACTGTCCATAAATTTATCTCCATAAATTCACCTCCAAAGGCTATAAATAGGTTTAATACCTTGTATTTTAGATAAAAGTTTTGGTTAGCCCCATGAAGGATTAAATCTTATTCTCTTCATGGGGCTAATTTTAAATTTAATAATACTTTTAGTTTTATACTAACTTAACAACTATTAGTATTATTGCAACAAGTAATCCGTAAATTGCTGTTGCTTCTGAGAAGGCAGAACCTATTATTAATGTACTTATAATATCATTTTTAGCCTCTGGTTGTCTTGAAACTGCTTCTACTGCCTTTCCTGTAGCAATTCCTGTACCTATTCCTGCACCAAGGCCTGCAAGTGCAGCAATACCAGCTCCTATTGCTGAAAGTCCTAATATAAATGCTTTT
>JAOAAJ010000038.1 GCA_026418935.1 Caloramator sp.
AAAAGGTGCTACCTAAAGATATAGCTTTAAAAATTTTTAAATAAGGGGGATTAAAATGAAAAAACGAATAATATCTTTTATTTTAACTATTATAATGGTTATGTCGATGTTTAATGGTGTTTTTGCTGCTGTAGATAGGAGCCCATATTATGAGGATATTAGAGTTGGGCTATCTAGTATGATAAAGGAGAATGTATCTATTAAATTAAATGGGGTTTATCTTTTAGATGGACAAACAGTAGAGAATACAGAATTCATATTAAAGATAAGGGAAAATAAAATAGATTTAAACGGTAATTTGATGGATTCTATAACATTAGAGCCTCAGAATAAGGATAATTTAGTTACAATTACTCTACTTGATGCAAATCTTCAACCTTTAAAGGATAGTTATGGGAATGTAATTAAAAGAAGTTATTTTGGAAAATTCATATTTAAAGCAAAGGATGCAAAGGTGTTTGCAATAAATATATTAGATATTGAAAGGTATGTCCTTGGAGTAATACCATATGAAATGGGTGATGCCTTTAATATAGAGGCTTTAAAGGCACAGGCAATTGCCTCAAGAAGTTATGGATTGTATTATCATATAAATGCTAAAATTGGTAGTGAGTATGATTTAATAGATTCAACATCTAATCAAGTGTATAGAGGATATAGTTCTTCCTCTTTAAAATGTAAACAAGCTGTAGAGGAAACAAAGGGTCAAGTTTTAATATATTATGATACAATCAAAGATAAGGAGTATATTATACCTGCTTATTTCCATTCAAGCAATGGTGGATATACAGAAGCTTCCCAAAATGTTTGGCTTCAGAGTTTTCCTTATTTTATAAGTAGAGTAGATGAGTATAGTGTTACCGATTGGCCAAGTATAACTGTAGATGGAGTGAAAACAACAAAGAGAACATTTACAGTACAAAAAATTGATGAACTATTAAAGAAGGCAGGTTATGTACCAGCAGATGGGTCTTTTTTAAGATTGGACATTGAAAATATTGAACGATTTGAGAGTGGAAGAGTAAAGAAGATAAATATAGTATATAAAGATTTGGCAGGAAATGAAATAACTGTAGGACTTGAAAAGCAAAGGTTTAAGGATGCATTATCTCTTCCAAGTAATATGTATGCAGTTGAATTTAATGAGGCAGATAACACCTATATTTTTTCTGGTAAAGGATATGGACACGGTATAGGTCTTAGCCAATGGGGGGCAGAATACAGGGCAAGAGCAGGCCAAAATTATATAGATATATTAAATTTCTATTATCCAGGAACTCAGTTATATTCCCTAACTTCATACATAAATAGACTTTCATTATCAAGACCTGTAGTATTTGTAAATGATAATGTAGTAGTAGATGTAGCAGCAGAAGAAGGTGCGGTATTTCGGTATGAAGTTATTAGAGATGGGAAGATAGTATATGTTGATGATGAAAAGAGTGACAGGCAGTTTACCTATAAACCAAATGTTGCAGGAGATTATATAGTTAGAGTTTCTGCAAAACCTATATCAGCAAATGGGTATAGTGATACAAAGGAGATTGGTTTTAAGGCTACACTACCACAAGTTTCAAGAGGTGGAGAGCAAGTTGCAGTAAATACATTTAGAATATATGGTAATGATAGAATAAAAACAGCAGTTGCAGTCAGCCAAACTGGATGGGATGAGTCAGAATATGCTATTATTGCAAGGGCAGATGAATTCCCTGATGCACTTTCAGCAGGTCCCCTTGCTAAAAAGTATGACGCTCCAATTCTCTTGACAAACAAAAATAGTTTAAACCAAGATGTTGAACTTGAACTTTTAAGGCTTGGAGTAAAAAATGTTTTTATAATTGGAAGTGAAGGGGCAGTTTCTAAGGCTGTTGAAGATAAGATAAAGTCAATTAATATAAATGTAGAAAGAATAGGTGGAGATGATAGATATGAAACTGCAATCAAAATTGCAGAGAAATTAGGAACATCAAGTGAGGTGTTTATAGCAACAGGACTAAATTATCCAGATGCACTTTCTGTATCCTCTGTTGCGGCAATAAAGGGAGCACCTATTATATTAACACCAAAAAACAAACAAAATGAAAAGGTTAAACAATATTTAGAGAATTTAAACTTAGATAAGATATATGTAATAGGAGGAGAAGAGGTAATTCCAAATAGTGTACTACAAGGATTTAATGATAAGATAGAAAGAGTTAGTGGGAAGGATAGGTATTTAACAAATATAGAAATTGCAAAAAAGTTTAATGATATAATATCCCACAACAAGGTTTATGTTGCGACGGGTACAAACTTTCCTGATGCACTTGCAGGTTCATCCTTGGCTGCTAAAAATAATGGTATGATTATTTTGGCATCGGATAAAGTAAAGGATGAGACGAAGAATTATTTAAATATAAAATATACAAATTATACTGTTAAGTTTGTATTAGGTGGCAAGGATGTAGTAAAAATAGATAGTATAAAAAGTATGTTTAGTTACTAAAATTATTATTTAAAGTATTTATATAGCCTCCAAAATTTTGAGTTATTTAAAGTTTTTGGAGGCTTTTTTTATTTTATCGTTAAAATTAATATTTTGTTTTAAATTATTATGGGTTGTTTTTATTAACTTTTTTTTCTTAATATGTTATAATATTTGAGATTGATTTAGACTTATGGAGGGATGGTAGATGCTTGAAACGAAAGAAGACAAAGGACTATCTTTAATTATTTATTTACTGATTTTGAATCCAATATTAGATTTATTAACGGGCTTGTATTTGAACATTTTTCAATTAAATTCAAAATTTACACCAGGAATCATAGTTAGAAATTTTATTTTGTTATATATGATTTATTATGTTTGGAAAAATAAAATTAAAATTAAATATTTAATATTGCTGGCAATGTCTTTTATATTAACTAATGTCGCTCAAATTTATAGTGGTGTTAGCACAAGGTTATTTTTAGAAATTCAATATTTTATAAAGTTTTTATATAATCTTTTGATTTTATTTATAGGCTATGAAATTATTAAGAAGCAAAATAATAATTATTTAGAAAAATTGTTTTATTATTTTACTATTTCTGGTGTTATGTATTCTCTTGTTATTTTAATTTCATTTTTAACTGGAACAGATTTTAAGACATATTCTCATGGTTTATCAAGTAAGGGATTATTTTTTGCAGGAAATGATCTTGCTGCTATATTAGCAGTTATTTACCCGATAAGTGTTTATTTATACTTTAAATCAAGAGATTTAAATATTAAATGGGTTTTGTTTTATAATATAACAATTATGCTTGGACTTATAGTAGTAGGTACAAGGGTTGCATTTTTAGCAGTTTTTTTAACTTTTATAGTTTACTTTATTTTTATTACATTTAATAAAGATAAAAATATGCTAAAAAAATATGTTATTTTTTTAATTATATCTTACCTATCATTTTTTGTATTTTCATATGTAGCTGAGGTTACTAAAGGTATTGATATTATTGATAATAGTATACAAAGACAACAGATGAATTTAGAAAAAACAAAATATGATTCAACAACATATGTTTTAAGCTCAAGAAATATAAAATTCAAATGGGCTTATAGTGATTACAAAAATTCAAATATAGTTAGAAAAATATTTGGAATAGGTAGAGGAACACAAGAACAAACAGTTGAGATGGATTTTGTTGAAGTTTGGTTGTATTATGGTGTTGTGGGACTTATTATAATGACGTATTATATCTTTAAATATGGATTTATGTTTTTATTTAAAATATCAAATATAAAGGATGACATGTTGTACCTTGTACTGTTTACATCTTTATTTTTAGGTTTTGGTTCCTCATTTTTAGCGGGCCATGTATTATTTAGTGTATCTGCTGGGACTTATTCTTTCTTACTTCTAGCCCTTTCAACAAAAATATACGCAAAAGAATAAAAAAACTGAGGTGAAAATATGGGCTATTATTTTATAGTTTTTTTAATATCAGGTTTTATTAGTTTTATATTAACCCCATATGTAATTAAGCTAGCAAACAAAATTGGAGCTATAGATGTTCCTAAGGATGATAGAAGAGTTCATAAAAAACCTATACCAAGGATGGGAGGACTTTCAATATATATATCTTGCCTTGTTATTTCTCTTTTTACTCTTAAGATGAATTATAGAATGTTTGGACTTTTATTTGGTGCTACCTTTATAGTGTTTATGGGAATTATAGACGATATAAAGCCCCTAAAGCCACTTACAAAGCTTTTAGTACAAATAGCAGCAGCCTGTATTTTGATGCTTTTTGATATTAGGATAAAAACACTATCATTACCTTTTTTTGGATATGATAGATACTTTGACATAGGATATTTTGGAATGATATTAACAATACTTTGGGTAGTTGGTGTTACAAATGCAATGAATTTAATAGATGGACTTGATGGATTAGCATGTGGTACAGGAATTATTGCATCTATAACATTATTTATTGTTTCATTAATTTCTGGTAGATATTTATCAGCAATTATGACTATTACTTTGGCGGGGGCGTCATTAGGATTTTTATATTATAACTTTAATCCAGCAAAGATATTCTTAGGGGATACTGGTTCACAATTTATTGGTTATATGCTTGCCAGTATATCTATATTATCAGCAATTAAATACTATACAGCCTTTTCTATCTTTGTTCCAATACTTGCCTTTGGAGTTCCAATTTATGATACGTTGTCATCTATCATAAGAAGAAAGATGAATGGGAAACCAATTATGGAGGCAGATAGGGGACATTTACATCACAGGCTTTTGGACAAAGGATTTTCACATAGACAAACGGTTTTAATTATGTATGTTTTTTCTGTAATTCTTGGTATAATATCAATTGTGGCATTGATGTTGCCAAGTAGCATATCAATAGCTGTTGTTTGCATTTTATTTATGTTTTTACTAATATATAGAAAAATTAATAAGTAAGGAAAGGTGATTAAAATGGTTAAGGAATCTTTAAAAAATGTTGCTGTATTTGGACAAGGTTTTGTTGGTCTTCCACTTGCACTAAGCTTTGCTATGCGTGGATGTAATGTATATGGTGTAGATGTTGTAGAACCACTTGTAGAGGATATAAATAATGGAATAACACATCACACTGAAGAATTTGAAGGAAAAGGTATAAGAGAAATATTAAAAGAACAACTTGAGGCAGGAAGGTATAGAGCAACAACTAATATGGAGGAAGCTTTAAAAAATTGCAACAATATAGTTGTAACTGTAGGTATTCCTATAAGAAATGGTGAACATGATTTAAGTGACCTTTTAGGATGCGTTACTGTAATAGGTAAAAATCTTAAAAAAGGTGATTTAGTTGTTATAAGAAGTACAGTTATACCTGGAACAACAGAAGAGAAGCTTTTACCAATACTTGAAAAGGAATCTGGAATGAAGGCTGGAGTAGATTTCTATCTTGCTTATTCTTCAGAAAGAATAGCAGAGGGAAAGGCTTTCTATGAGTTTGCATATATGCCAACAATCGTTGCAGGTATAAATGAAGAAAGTGCATTGAGAGGAAAGGAACTTTTAGAGGTTGTATGTAAAACCGATGTTATAGTTGCAAGTGATATGAAGATTGTTGAAACATCAAAGGTATTTGAAAATGTACAAAGAGATGTAAATATAGCAATGGTTCAAGAATTTGCTAGATTTACAGAGGCACTTGGAATAGATATTTATGAGGTAATTAAAGTTGCAAACACTCATAAAAGAGTTAATCTTTTAACTCCAGGACCAGGAGTTGGAGGATATTGTATACCAAATGCATACCACTACTTAGAGCCAAAGGCAAGGGAACTTAACGTTGATTTAGATCTATTAAAGCTTGCAAGAATGAAAAACAGTAACCTTCCAAATATAATGGTACATATGCTTGAGTCAATGCTATTAAAGGAAGGAAAGACTCTTGAGGGTGCAAAGGTTGGTGTACTTGGTCTTGCAATGAAGGATTTTTCAAATGATGATAGAATAAGTCCCCCTATTGAAATTGTTAAGATACTTGAAAGAAGAGGAGCAGTAGTTTCTGCATACGACAGTGCAGTTCCAACTGAGTATGAATTTAAGGTTGATGATATTGTAGATGCACTAAAGGATAAGGATGCTATAATGGTACTTGCAAAACAAGCAGATTATGACAATTTCGATGAAAAGTATTTTGAGGTTATAAATAGAGGAACTGTAATTTTAGATACTAGAAATTTATTTGATGGAAAAGAAGAAAAATTAAATCAATATGGTATTAAACTTATGAAGATATGATGGAGGTTACTATGAAGGTACTTCATGTTATAAGTGGTGGTGAAAAGGGAGGGTCAAAAGTTCATCTTTTGACCCTTTCCTTAGAGTTTAAGCGAAGAGGGATTGAAAATACGATAGTTTGTTTTATTGAGGGAGATTTATATAAAGAGGCTAAAAGTTTAGGTTTAGATGTTGTTTTAATCAAGCAAAATAAGAGGTTTGATTTGACGGCTGTAGATAAGGTAAAGACCCTTTGTGAAGAGAGGGGAATTGACGTGATAAATTGTCATGGAGGAAGAGCAAACTTTATAGGGTACTTTTTAAAGAAGAAGTATAATGCAAAATACCTTACAACCATTCATAGTGATTATTTGTTGGATTATAAAGGAAATAAATACAAAACTCTTGTTTATAGCAACATAAATAAATGGGTTCTTAATGTTTTTGATGGATATATAGCTGTTTCTAATAGTTTCAAGGATATGCTCATAGGAAGAGGATTTGATAAAAATAAGGTACAAGTTGTATATAATGGTATTGATTTTAAGAGTAAAGATGAGTTTGATAAAAATGATGTGCTAAATAAGTATGGAATACATGGATATGATGCATACATAACAATGGTTGCAAGGATGCATCCAATAAAGGGGCATGAAACATTATTGTCTGCTGCAAAAAAGGTTATAGAGGATGGACTTAATCCACTTTTTATTTTAGTTGGCGATGGGCCAATAATGGAGGATGTAAAGAATAGGGTAAGTGAGCTTGGACTTAAAAACAATGTTTATTTTGCTGGGTTTACAAAGCCAGATGAGTTTTTAAGTATCTCAGATTTTACGGTGCTTACATCCTATTCAGAAAGTTTCCCACTTGTTGTTTTGGAGTCTGCAAAGTATATGAAGACGGTTGTGGCTTCAAATGTTGGTGGAGTAAAGGAGATAGTTCAAGATAGAGAAAATGGGCTTTTATTTAATGCTGGAGATGTAGATGAGCTCTATAAAGACATTAAGTATCTAATTGAAAACAAGGATATTGCAAAAATTTTGGGTGAAAAGTTATTTAGACAAGCATCAAATAATTATTCTATTGAAAATATGGCACAACAATATATAAAAGCATACGAAGCAACTAATACAGAGGAGAGAGACAAGATGAATATTGAGAAGTATTTTGGAGTTGAAGTTTGTGCAACTGATATGGATGGGGCGATGGAAGAGGTTGATAGAATAATAGAAGAGAGACAACCAAGTTTTGTGGTGGCAATAAACCCAGAAAAGATAATGAAGGCAAAAGAAGATGAAAATTTAAGGGTACTTTTAAATAGTGCAAGGTTAAAAATACCAGATGGTGTTGGAGTCTTAATAGCATCGAGACTAAAGGGAGGAAAAATAAGAAAAAGGGTAACAGGAATAGACCTGATGAACAATATATGCAAAAGAGCAGCACAGAAGGGTTATAGGGTATTTTTACTTGGTGCAAAACCAGGGGTTGCAGAAAAGGCAGCAGAAATTTTGAAGGAGAAATATAGTGGACTTAATATTGTGGGTGTTAGAGATGGATATTTTGAGAGTGAGGATGAAGTGATTGAGTATGTAAAATCAAAAAATCCAGATGTATTGTTTGTTGCTATGGGAAGCCCTAAGCAGGAGCTATTTATAACACGAAATATGGAAAGGCTTGGCGTACCACTTTTAATGGGTGTTGGAGGAAGTTATGATGTTATTTGTGGAAATATAAAGAGGGCACCTGTATGGATGCAAAGGATGGGACTTGAGTGGTTGTATAGGCTTATTAAGGAACCTTGGAGATATAAGAGAATGATGGTGCTTCCGAAGTTTTTGTTTGAAGTTATATTTAAGGAAAAGAAAGGAGAAGACAATGGCAAGGCACAATAATATTAAAAAGACAACATTTCTTTTGATGATAATAAATCTTTTATCAAGATTTTTAGGATTTATTAGAGAGATGATTATTGCAAAGGTGTTTGGAAGAAACTCTGTAACAGATGCCTTCTTTGCGGCCTTTACAATTCCTGATGTAATGTATGATCTTTTGGTTGTTGGTGCATTAAGTTCAGGATTTATGCCTGTATTTAATCAGCATCTTGCAAAGGATGATGAAGAAGGGGCATGGAAGGCTGCAAATACTTTTATTACAGTTGCTCTTATTTTTATAGTTATATTTAACATTTTATACTATGCCTTTGCAAAGTATCTAATTCCTCTTGTTGCAATTGGAAATGCAAAGGACCCAGCAACCTATGCACTAACAGTTAAACTTACTCGTTTTATGACAATTTCTGTTAGCTTTGCTGTTTGTGCAGGACTTTCGATGGGAGTTTTAAATTCATATAAGATATTTACAGCACCTGCACTTGGTCCTGTTATGTATAACGTTGGTATAATACTTGGTGCAATACTTCTTGGTGGTAAGTTTGGAATATATGGGCTTGCGGCTGGAGTTATATTTGGTGCGTTTTTAAATTTTGGTATTCAAATTCCTAACTTTATAAAGGTAGGAAAGAGATTTAGACTTGAGCTTGATACTAAAAATGAAAGTTATAAGAGAATGATTAGGTTAATGGGACCTGCTATATTAGGGCTTGCAATACTTAGAATAAATCTTGTAGTAAATCAAAATATTGCTTCTATATTAGACCAAGGAAGTATAACGGGATTAAGATATGCACAGAGAATAATGATGCTTCCTGTTGGTATATTTGGTGCAAGTGTGTCAACAGCAGTATTTCCAATTCTTAATGCTCATATTGCAAGAAAAGAGTTTGAAGAGTATAAGGCGGTAATATCACAAGGTTTAAGAACACTTATATTCATTACAATTCCTGCATCTGTTGGGCTTATGGTTTTAAATAAACCAATAGTAAGACTTTTATTTAAAACAGGAAAGTTTACAGAACAGGACGTTTTAGTTACTGCCTTTGCACTTGTTTTCTATGCAATAGGTATTTTAGGACAATGTGCAGTTCCAGTTTTAATAAGATCCTTTTATTCAATGCAGGATACTAAAACTCCTGTCAAGATTGGGGCAGGTATAGTATTATTTAATATTACTTTAAATCTGTTATTTGTTAAGTTTAGTAGTCTTGCAATTGGAGGAATTGCACTTTCAAATTCACTTGCTGCAGTACTTCAAATGATAATTCTATATAGAATACTTGGGAAGAAGGTAAATGGACTAAAAACAAGGGAAGTTTTAGTATCACTATCTAAGTCAATATTATCTTCAGTTGCGATGGGAATAGTTGTATATGTTACAAGTTTTGGTATAGATAGGGTATTAGGTAGTGTGTCAAAGCTTGCACAGCTAATTAATGTTGCTGTATCTGTTGGACTTGGTGTAATTGTTTATGTTGTTTGTGCATATTTATTAAAGATGGAAGAACTTCAAGATGCAATTAAGATGATAAAAAAGAGACGTAAATAAAGTGATTTTAAGCCACTTAGGTGAGTGAATACCAAAATATGGTTCCATTCACTTTTCACCTGGGTGGCACTTATATAGGAGGTGTTTTTATGGAAAAGCTTTTTAACAAAATCGATGAGTTAAGGGACGAGATAGTAAAGAGCACGCAGGAGATATGTAGGATAAGAAGTGTAGAGGGGGAACCAAAGGAGGGGATGCCCTTTGGTGAAGGTGTTGCAACGGCACTTAATTATGCATTAGACCTATCTAAACGACTTGGCTTTAAAACGGTAAACCTTGATGGCCATGTTGGATATGCTGAGTATGGTGAAGGTGAGGATTATGTTGCGGTTCTTGGACACCTTGATGTAGTTCCAGAGGGAGATGGATGGAAGTACCCACCATACGGAGCAGAGATACACGATGGTAAGATATATGCAAGAGGAACAATGGATGATAAGGGACCAATAATCGCTTCACTTTATGGTCTATATGCTATTAAAGAATTAGGACTTAAGCTTGATAGAAGAGTTAGGATAATATTTGGAACAAATGAAGAGACAGGCTCAAAGGATATTGAATATTATAACAGATTTGAAAAGCCACCTGTTTTAGGCTTTACTCCAGATGCAGAGTTTCCTCTTATTTTTGGTGAAAAGGGACTTACTGTATTTAAGATTGCAAAGGATTTTAGTAGGGAGCCTAAGAATATAAAGATAGAGTACATAAAAGGTGGACAGAGGACAAATATGGTGCCTGACTATTGTGAGGCAAAGCTTGTTGGAGATGCTCACTATATTCAGTCTGTTATTTTAAAACATATGGAGGAGACAGAGGATAAGGTTGAGTTTGAAGTAGATGAAAGTGGTATAGTTATAAAGATGTATGGTGTTTCTGCACACGGAAGTACACCTGAACTTGGTGAAAATGCTATTATGAAGATGATGAATCTATTAGGAAAGATGAATTTAGATGATAGTGATGTAGGTGATTTTATTGATTTTATGAATAGATATATCGGATTTGAGACAGATGGAAGAAGCTTTGGAGTTTATTTGGAGGATGAGCCATCAGGAAAGCTTTCATTTAATGTTGGAACAATCCATTTAAATGAAAAGGGAGTAAGGGTTGGATTGAATTTAAGATATCCCGTTACTTATAGCTTATCTGATATGATGAATCCATTTAATGAAAGAATAAAGGAATGTGGAATTAGAATTGAAAACTTTGAACATCAGGCACCACTTTATTTTTCAAAGGAACATGAACTTATAAAAAAGCTTATGAAGGTATATGAGGATTTTTTAGGACAAAGGTGTGAACCTATTGCAATAGGTGGAGGAACCTATGCAAAGGAGATGGCAAACACAGTAGCCTTTGGACCACTTTTCCCAGGACGTGAGGACGTTGTTCATCAAGCAAATGAGTACATTTCTATAGAAGACCTGATAGCTTGTGCAAAAATATATGCTAATGCAATTTATCACTTAAGTGCCACTCAGGTGAAAAGTGAATAGAAACAAATAATGTAAAAACAGTTGTGTTGATATGCTCCCCTAATGTAGATAGTTTAAATAGAACTATCTGCAAAGGGGAGCATTAAATTATATATTTTTTATAAATTAATATTAATTTTAAAAATACATAATATACTATGTTATAAATTAATGGTATAATAACAATTTAGAGAGTGTATTTTAGAACTTTACCACCCAAGTGAAAGTTATAATATCCTAAAGATGGATATATATTTTAGCTTGGGTGGTATTTGATGTGAGGTGATTTAATGAGGGTTTTAAAGGAAACACTTTTATTTACATTGTTTCAAATAGTGTTTTGTCCTATTTTAGCTATTTATTTAGTTTTTTATGGTCCATTTACTAATATAAAAGAGACATTTGTTACATCTGCGATGACAACTTTAAAACATCAATATTTGGCCAAGCTGTTTTTATCTGAAGAAGAAATAAACAAAATTCTTGAAAAAAATAGAGCAGGATTAGAAATTGAAGAGCAGCATGATGGAGAAGTTGTTGTATCAAAGAGAGATAATAATATTGAGTTTGTAATGCTTGAGACAAATAAGTTTAGAGGATATCTATTGATAATAGATAACCCAAGCAGAATTTCAGTTGGTACAACAGATGGATTAGGAGATAGAGGTATGACTTTAAGTCAAATTATAAAAAAATATGGTGCTGTAGCGGGTGTAAATGCTGGTGGATTTGTAGATAAGAATTTTACTGGAACAGGTGGACATCCAACAGGAATTATTATAGAAAATGGGAAAATAGTTTATAAAGATGAAAAAACTAAATTTAGTATTGTGGGATTTGATGAAAATGATGTTCTTGTTGTAGGAACATATACTTTAAAGGAGATAAAAAGAAAAAAAATAAGGGATGCAATAAGTTTTGGTCCACCACTAATTGTTAATGGTAAGCCAACTATTAAAAAAGGCGACGGTGGATGGGGAATAGCACCAAGAACTGCTATAGGACAAAGGAAGGATGGAACTGTATTGTTATTAACTATTGATGGAAGACAAAAGGATAGTATTGGTGCAACTTTAAAGGAGGTTCAAGATATACTTTTAAAATATGATGCATATAATGCATCTAACTTAGATGGTGGTTCATCAACTACCATGTATTATGATGGAAGGGTTGTAAACAAGCCTTCTGATATTTTAGGTGAAAGGGCAATTCCTTCAGCTTTTATTGTAAAATAGGAGTGATGATTTATGAGGTTTTTGAAAAAGATATTGATATATTCAATAATTGGAATAGTATTAACAGTTTTACCTCTATATTATGTTAATAATATTCTTTTGGCAGAAGCTTCAGCTGATGAGATAAAGGAAGTAACTCTAACAAAGGTTAAGACTGTATTTAAAAAGGATGGAGCAAATATACCAGATGGGGCAGAATTAATTTCATTGACTAATAAGGAAAATGTTATTGCATTTCTTTTAGATGGACAAGTTATATTAAAAGATATAAATACAGATAGTGAGTTTGATAGAATACAAGAGTATAATGATATTGTATATTTTAAGCCTCTATATGATAGAAATATACTTTTATATTTTATATATGATGATGGCAAGATAGAGATTAAGACATATAATATTGATACAAAGGAAAAGATGGAACATGAATCATTTAAAGCTGAGGGCTTTGTAAGGATAAAAGATGTAAAATATTCAAGTTTGACAAATGTTATTTATATTTTAGCTGAATCAATAAGAGATAATAATATTGTAGATAAGGTTTATAGAATAGACATAATGAAAAATGTTAGCCTTTATTTAAAAAATCAAAATGGAATAAAGGATATAGAATTATTAAATAAAGATGATAGGTTAATATATCAGGATTTTAATGGGGCAGTTTATGATAAAGGTAAAAGGGTTGTATTAAAGGTAAAGAAGACACTATTTAAGGAATTTAATATTTTAGGAATAGATGAATTAGATAATTTATATTTGTATGAGAAAGAACAAAAATCAATTTTTGTATATCAAGATTCAAAATTTGTAGATGGTAAAGTAATATCAGATTTTGATTATGATAAAGTAATAAGTAAAAATAATAGGATTTATTTGATTAAGGGTAATAGGGTATATGATGTTATTAATTTTAAGGAATTTACAATAGATAAGGCAGAAGAAATATTGGATATAATGAATGGTAGAGTACTCTACAAAATAAGCACCACCCAGGTGAAAAGTGAATTAATCAAGTAAATGTAAAATATTTTTTGTAAGATGTATAAACAAAATATAACTTGTCAATAATTAAAATAAAAGCTACCAATGCTTGGCTAGATAAGAGGATGCATAAAAAATTAATTGTTATGTCAACACCTCTTAATTTGTATCTAGCTAAATAAGGTATAATATTCATAACAAACACCAAAACCAACTTCAGAAGTTATAATTTAGTAAGAACCCTCTGTAATTATGCAGAGGGTTCTTACTTTTATCAAAATTATTTTACATATATTATTCACATTTCACCTAAGTGGCACTTTAGTGTGTTAAAAATATTCAGAAAATTTCAAGAAGATTTTAATGTTATAATGTTATTAGAATATTTTGAATATTTAAGGTGGTGGTGGGTTTGCATAAAATTATAATTGATGGGGAGAATTTGACAATTGATGATGTTATAAAAGTTGCAAGATATGGGTATAGGGTGGAGATAGCTGAGGAGGCAAAAAGAAAGGTAATGGCAGCAAGAGAGGTTGTAGATAGGTTTGTTGATGAGGGAAAGGTTGTATATGGAATTACAACTGGATTTGGCAAGTTTTCGGATGTTGTAATTTCAAAGGAGGAGACAAAAAAGCTTCAAAGAAATTTAATTGTGTCCCACGCCTGTGGAGTAGGAGAGGAGCTCCCACAGGAGGTTGTAAGGGCGATAATGCTTCTTCGTGCAAATGCACTATCTAAAGGTTATTCTGGCGTTAGGCTTCAAACTTTAGAAACCCTTGTTGAAATGATAAATAAAGGTGTTCACCCTGTTATATATGAAAAGGGTTCCCTTGGTGCAAGTGGAGATTTAGCACCTCTTTCACATATGGTTCTTGTTATGATAGGTGAAGGGGAGGCCTATTATAATGGTGAAAGATTATCAGGCAGGAAAGCTATGGAGATGGCAGGCATAAAGGAAATAGAACTTGTAGAAAAGGAAGGGCTTGCACTTATAAATGGAACGCAGGTTATGACAGCAGTTGGAACTCTTGCATTATATGATGCAATTATGCTGTCAAAGGCTGCAGATATAGTTGCATCTTTAACGGTTGAAGCATTAAGGGGAATTACAGATGCATATTATTATAAGGTACATAATGTCCGTCCACAGGTAGGGCAGCAAAAATGTGCACAGAACTTAAATAGACTTCTTGAGGGAAGTACACTTACAACAAAGCAAGGAGAACTTAGAGTACAGGATGCCTATACATTAAGATGTATTCCACAGGTACACGGTGCAAGTAAAGATGCTATAGAATATGTAAAGAAGGTTGTTGAAATAGAAATAAACTCAGCAACCGATAACCCACTTATATTCTCAGATGAGAATAGGGTTATTTCAGGGGGTAACTTTCACGGACAGCCAATGGCACTTGCGATGGACTTTTTAGGTATTGCAGTTTCAGAGCTTGCAAATATTTCAGAGAGAAGGATAGAAAGGCTTGTAAATTATCAGCTAAATGACCTTCCAGCCTTTTTAACAAAGAGGGGTGGTTTAAACTCAGGTTTTATGATAGCACAGTACACAGCGGCATCACTTGTTTCAGAAAATAAAGTACTTTCACATCCAGCATCAGTTGATTCAATACCATCATCAGCAAATCAAGAGGACCACGTCAGTATGGGAACAATAGCAGCAAGGAAGGCAAGAAGTATTATATATAATGCAATGAAGGTACTTGGAATTGAATATCTTGCAGCTTGCCAGGCGATTGATTTAAGGGGAATGAAGGGACTTGCAAAGGGGACTTTAGCAGGTTATGAGCTTTTAAGGCAGCATATACCTACTTTAGATGAGGACAGAATTATGTATAGGGACATAAACAGAGCAACAGCTCTATTAGAGGAGCTTGTTATAAAGGTTGAAGAAAAAATAGGAGAACTTATGTAAGGGGGTTAATCTATGAGAGAGATTAGGGCACCAAGAGGGAACCAACTAAACTGCAAGGGATGGCAGCAGGAGGCAGTATTAAGAATGCTAATGAACAACCTTGATCCAGAGGTTGCAGAAAAACCAGAAGAATTAATAGTTTATGGTGGTAGAGGAAAGGCAGCAAGAAACTGGGAATGTTTTGATGCTATTGTAAATTCACTAAAGAACTTAGAGGATGATGAAACACTTCTTGTTCAATCAGGAAAGCCAGTTGGTATTTTTAAGAGTCACAAGTGGGCACCAAGAGTGTTAATTTCAAACTCAATGCTTGTTCCACACTGGGCAAATTGGGAGTATTTCTGGGAACTTGAACAAAAAGGTCTTACAATGTATGGTCAGATGACAGCAGGTTCTTGGATATACATAGGAACACAAGGAATTTTACAGGGAACCTATGAAACGCTTGCTGCAGTTGCAGAAAAGCACTTTGGAGGAAGCCTAAAGGGAACAATTACATTAACAGCAGGTCTTGGAGGAATGGGTGGTGCTCAGCCACTTGCAGTTACAATGAATGAAGGTGTAGCACTCTGTATTGAAGTTGACAGAGAGAGAATAGAAAAGAGAATTAATACAAAGTATCTTGATGTATATTATGAAGATATAAATGAAGCATTAAATAGAGCAATTGAGGCAAAGGAGAAGGGTGAGGCTATCTCTATTGGTGTATTAGGAAATGCGTCAGATATTCTTCCAGAGCTTGTGAAAAAAGGATTTGTTCCAGATGTTTTAACAGACCAAACATCAGCCCACGACCCACTTAATGGATATGTTCCAGGTGGAATGAAGTATGAAGAGGCACTTGAACTTAGAAAGAAGCATCCAAAGGAATATATAAGACTTGCAAAGAAGAGTATGGCTCGCCACGTTGAGGCAATGCTTGAGATGCAAAGACGTGGTGCGGTTACCTTTGATTATGGTAACAATATAAGACAGATGGCATATGATGAAGGTGTAAAGGATGCCTTTAACTTCCCAGGATTTGTTCCAGCATATATAAGACCACTCTTTTGTGAAGGCAAGGGACCATTTAGATGGGCAGCATTATCAGGTGATCCAGAGGATATTTATAGAACTGATGAGCTTGTACTTGAGTTATTCCCAGAAAATAAACATCTTGCAAGATGGATTAAAATGGCAAGAGAAAGGGTTAAATTCCAAGGGCTACCATCAAGAATATGCTGGTTAGGATATGGAGAAAGAGCAAGATTTGGACTTGCATTAAATGAACTTGTAAGAAAGGGAGAACTTAAGGCACCTATTGTTATAGGACGCGACCACTTAGACTGTGGTTCAGTTGCATCTCCAAGACGTGAAACAGAGGCAATGAAGGATGGTTCTGATGCAATTGCTGATTGGCCAATATTAAATGCCCTAATTAATGCTGTAAATGGTGCAACATGGGTATCAGTTCACCACGGTGGAGGCGTTGGAATAGGATATTCAATCCATGCTGGTATGGTTGTTTGTGCTGATGGAAGTGAAGAGATGGATGTAAGGCTACAAAGAGTATTAACAAGCGACCCAGGTATGGGAATACTAAGGCATGCTGATGCGGGATATGATGAAGCAATTGAATTTGCAAAAGAAAAGGGCGTAAAGATACCAATGCTTAAATAGGAGGTTGTAGGATGGCTAAAATAATTGAGTGTGTTCCAAATTTTTCAGAGGGAAGAGATAAGGAAAAGATTGAAATGATTGTGGAGGAGGTAAGAAGGGTAAGGGGAGTTAAGCTTCTTGATTATTCTTCAGATGCTGACCACAATAGAACAGTTGTAACCTTTGTTGGAGATGTTGAGGGAGTTTTAGAGGCAGCCTTTAATATTACAAAAAAGGCCTGTGAGCTTATTGATATGAGAAACCATAGTGGTGGACATCCAAGAATGGGGGCAATGGATGTTATACCATTTATTCCAGTTAGAGAGGTTACAATGGAGGAATGTATAGAAATTGCAAAGGCTGTTGGAAAAAGAATTGGTGAGGAGCTAAAGGTTCCTGTGTATTTATATGAAGAGGCAGCAACAAGACCAGAGAGAAAGAATTTAGCAGACGTAAGAAAGGGACAATATGAAGGCTTTTTTGAAAAGATTAAAAATCCAGATTGGGCACCAGATTTTGGACCAAGTGAGATGAATGAAAAGAGCGGATGTACTGCAGTTGGTGCAAGAGTTCCACTTGTTGCATTTAATGTAAATCTAAATACACCAAATATTGAGATTGCAGATAAAATTGCAAAGACAGTAAGGTTTATAGGTGGAGGATTGAGGTTTGTAAAGGCGATGGGGGTAAAGCTTGAGGATAGGAATATAACTCAGGTTTCAATGAACCTTGTAAACTATGAAAAGACTGCAATATATAGAGCCTTTGAAATGGTTAGGATGGAGGCAAGAAGATATGGTGTTGAGGTTGTTGGAAGTGAGATAGTTGGGCTTGTTCCAATGAAGGCACTTGTTGATTCTTTAGAGTACTACCTACAGCTTGAAAACTTCAGTATTGAGCAGGTTTTAGAGCATAGGATAGCTGAATAGGGGTGGTACTTTGGATAGAATATTATTGAAAAATGGGAGGATTGCAACGGTAAAATCCAATGGCCCAAAATTTGGGGGGGAAATGGCGGACATTGGGATAATTGAGAGAGGTTATGTGCTTGTTGAGAACGGTATTATTTTAGATGTAGGAAGTGGGGAAGGATTGGAATATTTAGATGAAGGGACGGAGGTTATTGATTTAGAGGGAAGACTTGTTCTTCCTGGATTTGTTGACAGCCATACGCACCTTGTTCACTATGGTTCAAGGGAGAATGAGTTAAAATTAAAGCTTGAGGGAGCAAGCTATTTAGATATATTAAAACAAGGCGGGGGAATTTTGAGTACGGTTAGAGCTACAAGGTCGGCAAGCTATGAAAATCTTTATAAAAAGGCATTGAAGAGTCTTGATTTGATGCTTCTTTGGGGAACAACAACCGTAGAGGCCAAGTCAGGATACGGATTGAATTTTGAAGATGAAATAAAGTGTCTAAAGGTTGCAAAAAAGATAGAGCATCCAATAGATATTGTAAGCACATATCTTGGTGCACATGCAGTTCCTGAAGAGTATAGAGGGGATGTTGATGGATATATAGACCTTATGGTTGAAAAGGTAATTCCCTATGTAAAAAAAGAGGGACTTGCAGAATATGTGGATGCCTTTTGTGAAGAGGGATTTTTTAATATAGAGCAGACAAGAAGAGTTTTGAAGGCGGCAAAGGACTTAGGATTCCAAGTGAAGTTGCATGCAGATGAGATAGAACCTATGGGGGGTGCACAGCTTGCAGCAGAGCTTGGGGCTATTTCGGCAGAGCATTTAGTAGCTGTATCGGATGAGGGGATTGATGCAATGAAGGAGGCAGGAGTAATACCTATTCTGCTTCCTGGAACCTCCTTTTATTTAAGGCTAAAAAAATATGCACCAGCAAGGGAAATGATAAGAAAAGGCCTTGCAGTAGCTGTTGCGTCAGATTATAACCCAGGTACGTGTCCAACTGAGTCGCTACAGAGCATAATGGTATTTGCATCTTTAGGTATGGGACTTACTCCACAGGAGGTAATATCGGCAGTTACAATTAATGCAGCCTATTCAATAGGACGTGGAAGCGAGGTAGGAAGTATAGAAAAGGGCAAGAAGGCCGATTTGGTTGTTATGAACGCCCTAAATGAGAACTACATCATTTACCATTTTGGAATAAATCATATTGATATGGTAATAAAAAATGGTAAAATAGTAGTTAGAGATGGAAAATTAATATACTAAGGAGGATTGTGATGAAGGTATATGAAAATACAATAGAAAAATTTTTAGAGGACCTTGCTTCAAGCTCTCCTGCACCAGGAGGAGGGGCAGTTGCGGCATTATCTGGTGCACTTTCTGCAAGCCTTTCATCAATGGTAATGAATTTAACAGTAAATAAGAAGAAGTTTATGGAATATAGTGATGATGTTAAGAATAAGTTCAATGATTATTTAATAAAGTGTGAAGAACTACGAAAAGAGTTTATGGGATATATTGAAAAGGATGTTGAGGCCTTTAATTTAGTTATGCAGGCCTATAAGATGCCAAAGGAAACAGAAGATGAGAAGAAAGAGAGAAACAGGGCAATACAAAGGGCTCTAATTGAAGCATATAGCGTACCTTATTCTGTTGCAGATACAGCCTTTTCAATGTTTGATATGGTGGATTTTATCTCTGAATATGGCAATAAAAATGCTATAACTGATGCAGGGGTTGCGGCAATACAAATATTTGCAGCAATAGAAGCAGCAGTTTTAAATGTAAGGATTAATTTAGCAGGAATAGAGGATATTGATTTAGTTAGTGATGTGGATATGAACTGCAAGAGGTTTTTAATTGAAGCAGCACAGAAAAAAGAGGAGATACTAAAGAAGGTAATGGCAGCCATTTAACTTATTGAAAGATTTAACCTTAGGTTTTACTCACCTAAGGTTTTTTATTTATGGAATAAATTTTAAACTTAAAAAATATACTGTATTGTAGTCCAAAAGAAATAAAATTGGTGTTGGGGGGATTAGTATGTTTTATTGTACAAGCTGTAAAAGAATAGTTAAAGATGGAGGGGTTTGCGAATTTTGTTCTAATGTAGATTTAAGGGAACTTAAACTTGATGCTCCTGTTAATGTACTTGGAACAAAGCTTAAGGGAAGAGTTCTAAAGATAACAGACGATAAGGTAAGGTTACTCATAAGGGACGATGCAAATAATAAGTTTATAAAGGAATACAGTTATAAAGAATTAAAGAAGGTATTATAAAAGGGTGCATTTGCACCCTTATTTTAACTCTGTTAAAGATTTAAACTCATACCCCATTTCACGAAGTTTATCTATTATTGTTGGTAGTGCTTCGGTGTTGCTTTTTGATACTGCATGTAGAAGCATTATCTCACCGTTATGGCTTCTATCTATCACCCTTTGTATTGTTGTTTCAACAGGAGGCTGGTCATCTACAATCCAATCCTTATGTGCAAAGCTCCAAAAGATTGTTTTGTATCCAAGCTTTTGGGTGTAATATAGGGAAAGTTCACTGTATTTACCCATTGGAGGTCTAAAGAATTTTGTCATATCTTGATCGGTTACCTCCTTAAAGGCAGCCTCTGTATCCTCAAATTCCTTTTTAAATTTCTCAAAATCCGTAGCCTTCTGTGGCATTGAAGGATGTGTTGAGCTGTGGTTTACAACAATGTGGCCTTCCTCAACCATTCTCTTTATAAGTTCTTTGTTTTGTTTTATATATGGTCTTGTTACAAAAAAGGCAGCCTTTACGTTTTTCTCCTTTAAAACATCAAGTATCTTTGCTGTATATCCATTTTCATAACCCTCATCAAAGGTTAGATATATTTCCTTTTTTGTTTTATCCCCTAAATAGTAAGCGTCATACTTTTTAAAAAGTTCCATTGTTTGTTTTGGCATATACTGAGACTCGTTATTTTTTATAGGAGGCGGACCAAAATCTATCTCTTTATTGCTAAGGGATGAAACATCTGCATCTATTATTAAAACATCTTCGTTGTTTATATTGTCTTCATTATTGGATGTTTCTTTGTTATCTTCCTCTTTATTTTCATCTTTAGTTTCTGAAGTCTTATCTTCTGAAGGCTTTTGTTCATTGCTATGATTTTCATTTGTTGGTGGTTTTGTATTTATATCATTATTACTGCTTGTTTGTTTTTTGCCACAGGATGAAAAAAGTAATATTACTGCAAGTAAAACAGGAATTATCTTTTTCATTTTAGTGCCTCCTTTAATACTATTAGTTTAACATCATATTTTTAACAATATTTTGTGCAAATTCCTGTGCTTTATTTTCTATATTTTCAACTTTTTTTATCTCTCCCATATCATTTGCTATTTCCATTATAGCAAAATAGGGTGGTAGTATAAAACCCTTATTAATATTTAGTGAACCTATTAGCTGTTTTGCAACAGAATCTCCTCCAGAATTGCCAGATACTATTACAGAAAAGAGCATCTTATCGTAGAAGGGATTCCTTCTATATAGGGCAGTTATTCTGTTTATAACAGCACTTAAGTTGGCAGATACTGCATCGTTGTAGTTTGGACATATAAATACAACAGCATCTGCCTCTTCTATTGCAGGGAAAATCTCCTTCACAATAGAACCACCATAAAAGCAGCTTTTTTGTTTTGCAAAGTAAAGACAGGTTTTAAATGGACATCCTATGCAATCTTGTATGGTTCCATTTTCAACGTGGTGTTCTAATATACATATTCCCTCTATATATTTTCTTATCATATACCAAAGGGTTAATGTATTAGATGTATCTCTATAGCTTGCGTGTAGTACAGAGAGCTTAGGATTTTGTTTTTTTTCAATTTTAAAGTTAAAAAATCTATCCGATAGTCCTTCACATAAATGGTAGCATATATCTTCAAGGGGCATATTAAGAGTTTTTTGCCACGTTCTAAAGTTTAGAAAACCCTCTACAACTTCTACCACAGGATGTCCTATGAAGGTACATCCAAGGCTGTTTGCTATAAATATAATCTGCTGTGAAAAGCTCTTTGTGTAGTTTATTGAAGGACTTTTTATCAGTATGCAGGCAGTTGAATTAGATAGTGCATCCCGTCCCATCAGGGAAATGCTATTTAACACATCAAGTACATAAGGGCATACACCAATACTGTTTAGCTCAACTGCAAAAACAATCCTCCTATTTTGAAGATTTTTATGCCTTTGAGGATTATATTCCTCAAAGGCATTATACTTCATAAAAGCCTTTATCATATTATTTAAGACATCAGATCTATTTATAGATGCAATAAGTATAGTATCATACATCAAACTCTACCAGCCTTTCATAGCTCTTTTTAATTCTTTCAAAAAGCCTTTCATCTATATTTTTATAGGTTTCTATTTCAACCCCATAATCTGTAATTCTATTTTTTATACCTAAAAAGGCATTTCCGATTGCTACTGTACTGTAGTGCCATTCACCCTTAAGACAGGATAGAATGGATAGGGCACCAGATGAAAGGGCTGGGGCAATATAGGGCTTAAATCCAGTCCTTCTAACCTCTATATTTGCTTTTGTAGTGAGCTCTGTTAGTTTAAGTGACAGTTCGTGGTTGTAGTTTTCTATATTATCTGCTACAACAAGGTCTGCACCGTGGGGGCCAAAGGCTCTTCCCTTATCTTTAAAATAGTCTATATTCATATTTTGAGCAAAGTAGAGTGCCCTTGCATACATAACTCCAAGTCCAAATCCCTTAACATTATCCGAAGGGAAGGTGTAGTCTTTATTTAGCTCACTAAAGGCCTTTTTGCAGAGGTGGTCAACAGGGTCAGAAACCACAAAGAAATACCCTTTATAGTTTGCCTTTTTTGCAGCCTCTGCATACATAGATATAATTTCTGCATTGCTTTTATACTGAACAATTCTAACATCAACGTCCTGTATAGATACATCAGGAACCTGTCTTGTTATGCAGAATATAAATACATCGCAGTCAAAGACCTCATCAAAAGAAACAGGTTTAACAAGAGGTAAAGAAATATTACTTGGATAGTTTATCTGGTTTAGTTCATATTCCCATCTTTTTACTTTATTTTCATCAAGGTCAAAAATTCTAATTTGTGAAATTAAATCACTACCTAAAAGTCTAAGTCCAATAGACAGGGTCCCACCAACGTCTCCAAGCCCTGCAACTGTAACTTTATATTTTTTCTTTAGTGGATTAATTTTATATATATCCTCCCATTCTTCAAAGGATGTATTTATTGAGGATAATCTGCCACAGTCTATTAATTCATCTAATAAGCTCTCTTCTTTTTTTAATATATAGTCTAAGCTCTCTCTATCCTCAACTTGAGCTATAGAATTTATTACCTGTCTAAACTTATTATGTTTTCCTCCCTTTTTTAAAAGGTATATATGCTTAGAAGTTTTTAGATCCTCTTCAGTTCCTTTATCAAGATTAAAGTTGTGGTTTGATATAAATACGTCTCCATTTTTCTTGTATATATTCATCTTATTCCTCCTATGTCAAAATTGGTTCAAGTTTTTCAAGTTGTTCAAGGTCATTTTTTAAATAAACAGAAGGAGATAGGGTTAGGTCGTAGTACATAAACTTTCCGTGCTCTGGATATCTTGGGTAGACAAGTGCATCACCAATATTTTGTAAAGTTAAGCTCCTTTCATTAATTGCTTCATATTCTTGCTCTATTGCTTCAAGAAGTATTTTAGCATTTTCTATGCATACCTTTGAGAGATTAAATATATCCTTTGCTGATGCTCCCTTTAGGAAGGTTGGAACCGCATAGGGGAGTATCAGGTTTACAGATGGTATTAGGTTTCTTTGAGGATAGCTTCCCCTAAATAATGTATCTCCACCTATGAAGGGGTAGAGGGCATCTTCATAGAACCAAGCCCTAAGCTTTGGTATAAAATATGCACAGTCAACCTCGCGATTTTGTATATCCATAATCTCCTTTCCTTGACCTGATAATATTCCAACAATTATCTTATGCACATCAATCTTTTCAGCCTTTAAAATAGGATCAAGAGCCTTTATCCTGTATCCCTTATGGAGTATATCATCAACAAGAATAATAGGTCTGTCAAAGCTTGCAATTGTTTTAATTTGAAGTTCAAGGCTAAGATAATTTGGATATGGACCTATTTTAAAGTTTTTTAGGTTGGGGTTAAATAGTTTTTCTGTATGCAGTGCCTTTGTTACTGTATTTGGTACAATATTTCTTCTTAATATATTTCCATAGGGGACGCATATTAAAGGACCGAGTGTTCTTGGTGTCATTTGGTAGGTTGGAACTCCATTTTCCCTACAAATCTTTTGAACAAGCCTCTTATATATAACATCCCTTTCAAATATCAAAACAAGATGTCCAGGATAGAGTTTAATTAGGGCTCTTTTTAAATTTTCTCTTGTTTTATTAATTGCATTTTTTACAGTTTCGGTATTTCTATAGGGCTCCTTAATAATTGTTTCAATATCAAGAAGCAGTGATATAGGGTAGTTCATATTTACAGCATAGCATTTATTATATATATCCTCAGTTTTAACTTCAATAAAACCGTTTGTTAAAAGTAGATTTTGTATTTCAAAGTTTTCCTTTATATCAAGAAGGTTTTTATATATAGCATAGTCATAGTCCTTACTTATGCAAAAGGACACCGTCTCTGTTAGAATAAGCTGTGGTAGTTCCTTTATTTTTGAGTTTTTATCTATATACATACCATCTATGCATATTATTCTTCCTACAGCATTTTCCCTTAAAAAGTTAGAAATAATTGTGTCATTTAGCTCAACATAAAAGGAGTTTGAACGTAGCCAGTGGAAGGCAGAAAAACCAGCTATGCTGTCATTTTCTTTGTCAATTGCAATGAGAAGTCTTGCAGATGGTTTTGCAAAGAACTTCATCATCTTTTCTTTAACTATATAAAAATTTAATCTTAAAAGATGAGACAGTTTTTCAACAACAGCCTCCTTATATTCCTCAACAACTTCAAACTCTAAGGGCCAATCTGTAAGTAGGGATTTATATTGGGGTTCTCTTCTATAAAAACCATTTTCATATATATACTTCTGCACAAGAGGATCAACTAAATTTGATATATCTCTATTTTCATCTATGCTGTCTCTTATCTGAGTTGAGCTTATGTCTTCGTATTGTGGAGGAAGATTTAATTTAATAACATCTCCCTCTAAATTTTTAACAGCCTCCTCAAACATTTCTTGACTGTATTCATTTTTGCTTCGTCTTTCAAATATTAGGTGATTTAGTGTGTGTATGGAGTCTTGTTCTTTGGGTTTTTTATAGGCAGATGCATTTATTACAACATCACTTCCAACAACAATATATACATCAAAATCCTTAAATATATCCTTAAGCCTTCTTATGTCCTTTGGATTTGAAATATTTATAGGCTGTGTTTCAGGAAAGAGGAATATGTTGTTTTCATCTGCAATAGATAAGGCAGCAATTGTTCTTCTAATTAGGTTTGGCAGAGTCTTTTTAGACCAAGAAAACTCATCTATTGCAATATACACCTCAAAACCTAAATCCCTAATTGCCTTTGCAATTTCCTTGTGGCTTAAGGAAAATGGGTCAAAGGTTCCTGGCATAAAGGCAATTCTCTTAGGAATATCTAATTTTATCTTAGATATAATGTTTTGTTCAGATATAAATCTATAAATATGGTTTAATGCTGCAGAATTAACTAAAAATAAAAGTTCATCCTCCTCAAACTGTCCAATAATTGATAAAAATTTCTTTGCAATAATATTAAATATTTCATTCTTATCCTCTAAGGATAGAGTTTTTGAGCCAAAAACCTGAACACCAATGCAGTTAAGAGCAAATTGTTTTATTTGGTTGTTGTAGTTTATAAGTCCACTCAATAATATAGAGATTAGTTTGTTTAAAATTTTAATATATTCCTCCTCTTTGTTAACTTGAGTTTTATATATATTTATGTTTGAAAGTGCAACGGAGGAGGTTTTTAGTATAAGTGATGAAACCCTTGTATTTGAGGTTTTTATCTTTTCATAGGAGTCATCTAAAAATTCATTAAGTTCTACAAAAGGAAGGTAGAGTATTATTTTACCAAGATAGTTTGGAATGTATTTGGTAAATCTATAGCCTTCCATTTCAAGGGCACGAACAAGCTCTACTGCAATTTCGTTTCTTTGATCCATTGGTAGAAACTTAATTATATTTAATATAGATTCTCCAGCTTTATTTCTTACAGCTTCAACAGCACTAACCTTAAGAAGATTACAGAAGTGTAGTGCTGTTTGAAGTCCCCTCTCCTTTGGATTTTTAAGAGCATAATCTAAAAGAATATCAATCTGTATTTTTTTAGTTATCCAGCTTGTTGCAGTTTTAAGGTTGCTTAAGAATATATCTGTTATATTTTCAAGGTTTTTAATGTAGAAGGAAAGATATTCATTTACAACAATAGTCTCAATGCCCAGTTTTTCAGCTATGTTCAATTTTAAAAAGTTTTCAGGTGCAGTTGCACTGTATTTTATTTCATTCATAAATAGTTGCTTTATCTTTTCTAATATATTTGTTGATGGAGTATGTTTTTTAAGCTGCACATAAAGGGTATCAAGGGCCATAATTCTAATGTGGTGTCTTTCTGATAACAGCCTTTTTATTAAAAAATCATAAAAGAGGCTGTCTTCATCCTTAAGGGGAATGTATTTTGCAGCATCTAAAAGGTATAGTTCTATCTCCTTTGAAAGATTGTCTCTATTGTAAAACTCCTGTAGAGCAAATTTATATTCTAACTTTTGATTTTCGCTAATTTTGTCGAATATAGATTTAATAAAAACAGAAAGGCTGTATCCTATCCATTCCTTGTAGGTATCTATTATTTTATGGTCTGGTGTGAGCATAAGTGAAACATATCTTTTAAAAAGGTAAATTGAATTTATATCATCTTTATCTATCTTTGCATTTTCAGGCAGTTCCTTTCTATATTCTTCATCAAAGGAGGCAATTAGAAGTCCCAAAAGTTCAGCAGCCTGTCTTCTTATGTCCTCTTCATTGTGCATTAGCTGTTCATATAAAAAACCAAGGGTTATGATTTTTTGCTTTTGTGTAAGGTATGTTGAATATTCTTCAATAATATCAAGATATGCACGAAGGGATTGAGAGTCCTGTGCATTTCTTGCATTCTCAAGTATTTCATTAAGTGAAAATTCGCTTCTTAATTTGTGCATAAGATTAATATTATGGCTTATTGCTTGGTATTTGATGTTTTCAACTACATCTTCACCAAACATAAGTGAATAACACTTATCCTTATATGTAGTTACTTTAAGGTCATCTAAGGATACATTTATTCCTAAATCCAAAAGATAGTTTTCAAAATCCTTAAGCTTTGAATACACCTTCTTATACCTTAAAATTTTTTTCTCATCAACGTTGTCAAGCTTATTTAGTATAACGTCAAAGGACTCATCAAGGCTGTATATGTACATTTGCTCTTTGTTATCTATTTTTTTGTTTTTGACTCTAAAGTCGCTGTATATTAATATTAATGATTCAATTGATAGGTTTTCAAGCTCTAAATCCCAAGTAGAGTGGTTTATTGCAATGTTTCTTATGTAGTTTATGTTGTGCTTTTTAAACCATACATCTGTGTAGTAGTAGTGTAGATAGGGAACTCTTTTTAGTTCAACTCCTTTACAGCCAAATTTACCAATGTCGTGGCCTGCAGCAGCCCCAGAAATTCTTCCAAGGTCAATGGGTAGGTTTTTAACCTTTGCCTGTCTTGCTATATATAGGGATAGATAGTGTACACCACAGACGTGATCAAGGGTGTTATATCCTATTATTTCTTGGTTTAATTTCATCATTTCATATACATAATCGCCCTCAAAGGCCTCAACAAATCTTTTATATTCTGTAGGGTCTTCAAGGATTCTTTCTTCATCAAGCCCTAAGAAAAATAGAGGATATCTACTTTGAAAACTGTCGTCATTGGATAGTTTTTGGAATTTTGAAAAAACTTTAAGCAGTATTAGGTAGGTTTCATATATTGCAAAATCCTCCTCATCAAGTTCTAAAGTAACTGCTTCTTTGAAGGATTTTGAAAGGGCATACTGGTAGACTGCAAATAAAAAGTCGTCGTCTTTTTTATAAAAGGTCTTAATTATCTCCTCAAGGCAAATGTAGCACCTTTTGCAACTATAGTCTCTATTTACAGAAGCCTCATTTAGGTTGTTTTTAAAGTCCTGAGTATTTAACATATCAATTAGTTTTTTATATATGCTTGATGATGTTATTATTCTTGATTTTAGTATTAGGTCTATAAATTCTCCAAACATAAAATCCTCCTAAACTATAGATTATATATTTTAATATTACAAAAAATAAGGTTGTATAGTCAAATTAATCTTTCCAATATGAATTGTATATGGAAATAATTTATAAAATGTGCAATAATTAAGTTAGGGAGGTGTTAAGATGGATTACAGTCTAATTGAAAGAAAGGATATCCCTAATGAGTTTAAATGGGATATAGATACAATTTATGGAGATGAAGAGAGCCTCTTAAAGGATGTTGAAGCATTAAGAGGAATGATTGAGGAGATTAAAAAGTTTAAGGGAAGTTTTAAAAATGGTGCAAAATTTTTATATGAGTGTTTATCTTTAAGGGACGAGGCTGGAAGGCTATGCGATAAGATAACAGTTTACTGTTTTATGAAAAGAGATGAGGATAACAACAATACAAAGGGACAGGAGCTTGCGGATTTAGGAGAGAGGGTATCTGTTGAATATAATAGTGCAACAGCCTTTATATATCCTGAAATTTTAGAGCTTGAGGATGGAACAATAGATAGATATTTTAAAGAAGTAGAGGAATTAAAGCTATATGAGCATGAGCTTGAGGATTTAATAAGACAAAAGAAGCACGTTTTATCAGATAAAGAGGAAGAACTTCTCTCAAAGACAGCAGAGATGTCACAGGGGTTTGAAAATATATTTAAGATGCTAAGCTTTGCTGATTTAAAATTTGATAAGATAAAGGATACAAAGGGAGAGGAATATGAGCTTACAATAAACAATTTTTCACAGTTTATAGTAGCAAAGGATAGGGAACTTAGAAAAAATGCCTTTAAGAGCCTACATAATGGCTTTATGAAGTACAAAAATACATATGGTGCAATGCTCTCATCAAAGATTAAGTCGGATGTTTTTTATGCAACTGTGAGAGGTTTTAAATCTGCATTAGAGGGAGCATTGTTTTCAGACAACATTGATGTTAGTTTATATAACAGATTAATAGAGATAGTATCTGAGAATATTCCTTCCCTTGACGAACTTATGAGGCTTAAAAAGAGGGAGCTTAAGGTGGATGAGCTTCATCTGTATGACCTTTATGTGCCAATTGTAGAGAGTGTTGATATGGAAGTTAAGTATGAAGAAGGAAAAGAAATGGTAAAGGAAGGCCTAAAGGTTCTTGGAGATGAGTATTTAAGTATTCTTGACGAGGCCTTTAATAATAAATGGATAGATGTCTACAGCAATAAAAGTAAGTATTCTGGGGCGTATTCTTGGGGAGCCTTTGATACAAAGCCATATATTCTGCTCAATTATAATGAAAGGTTAGATGATGTTTTAACCTTATCCCACGAGCTTGGACATTCAATACATTCATATTTCTCAAGAAAAACACAGCCCTATGTGTATTCAAACTATACAATATTCTGTGCAGAAGTTGCGTCAACAACCAATGAAGTATTAATGTACTTCTATCTAATGGATAAGCTAAAGGGAGATGCAAGAAGGTATATTATTAGCGAGTTTATGGAACTTATAAGAACAACCTACTTTAGACAGGTTCTATTTGCAGAGTTTGAATTTATAACCCATACTATGGCTGAAAAGGGAGAACCATTAAATGGTGAAAGGCTGTCGGAGATTTGGAGAAACCTATATGAAAAGTACTATGGAAGAGAATGTGTTATAGATGATGAAATAAGTATAGAGTGGGCAAGAATACCTCATTTCTATGATGGATACTATGTATATAAGTATGCAACAGGATTAAGTGCTGGAATTAGCATTGCAAAATCAATATTAGAGGATAGAAAAAATGTAGATAGATATTTAAACTTCTTAAAATCAGGTGGAAGTAGGTATTCACTCGATTTACTAAAGGATGCAGGAGTGGATATGTTATCAGGAAAGCCAATTAGCGATACTGCAGAGGTGTTAAGATACCTTATTAAAGAGTGCCACATAGGTTAAAGTTGAAAAGATAAGATAGCTTGAGATTAAATGCTTTTATAATTTCTAAAAATAATAGTATTTTGTTTTTAAAAAAGTTTTTGTTGATGTATAAAAAGATGTAGAATGGTTAAAATTAATAATGAAAGCTCAAGGAAACCACCTTGAGATGGAAACAGTAGTTTCCATAAACAGAACCCCCCATCCCCCTTAGGGCCGAGAAGCGGCCCATTTTTTTTGCTTATTTTCATTAAATAGATTAAATAATGCAATCAGTTTGAATCTTAATTTAGTATATAATCCAGTAAAGCATTGATGTAATAAACTTCTTTTAAAAAAATTTTATAAAAATAAAATATTAAGTTTTATAAGGAAATTTCTAGAATACAAGATAATTATTGAATTTGTTGTAAAATGTACTAATATATTTATATGAAATATATTAGTACATTTTTGTGTTTTGTTGTTTAAAAGATTAAAAAATGCAGAATTTATTAAAAAATAGTATAAAAGCGTTGAAAATAATGTTAAATTATTGAAGATTGTGGTTATTTAATGTATAATTTAATTAGATTTAATTAATATTTTGGGGGTGGACATGTTGAAATTTTTTAAAAAAGTTACATGTCTGCTTATAGCTATGTTGATGTCAACAAACATAGTATTTGCAGGGATGCTAGATGGAAAAAAGATAGTCCTTGATGCTGGACATGGTGGAAATCCACTTATAACTTATAGTAATGGTAAAAAAGGAGATCCAGGTGCTTGTGTTGATAATATAAAAGAAAAAGATATAAATATAGCTATAGTAGAGAAATTATCAAATATTCTTAAGAATTTTGGAGCAGAAATTATTTTCACACGAGAACCAAATAATGATGTATCTGTTAGCCTTGAGGAAAGAGTAAAAATAGCAAATTCTAATTCAGCTGATATGTTTATAAGTGTACACAATAACATAGCCTCAACTACTCAGAATGGAAAAACAGTTCTTAATACATCAGCCAGTGGAACAGAAGCTTTTTATTCTAAATATGCTGAATATGAGGGCAAACGTTATATTTATAAAGGTGATGTAAAAGAAGGTAATATAGTTTATGCAAATATTCAAGATGTAGATGGAAATAAATTAAAAGTGGAAAAGACTAAAGTTAAAATATTAGAAGAAGATAGAAAAATACTTGCCCAACTGGTAGTTGATAGTATATCTTCGTTAGGTTTTAAAAATAGAGGAGCAAAACCATCAGAATACTATGTAACAAGGTATACTGTTATGCCTTCAATATTAATAGAAGCTGGTTTTATGTCAAATCCAGAAGAATTAAAAAAATTAACTGATCCGGATATGCAACAAAAAATAGCTTTTAAAATAGCAGATGCAGTATATAGGTATTGTGAGGATGTAGAAAAAAATAATAGGATAATAAATGGATTTATAAAAACTTTAAATCTAAATATGTCGAATCGATTTGTTTTTTTAGGTCAATCAATACTTTTAAAACTTGATGGAATAGAGAATGTTGATGAGTTTGTTTATAAAGTTCAAATTAAGAAGGATGGAGAAATAGTATTTGAAAATGATTATGGAAGTGATTTGAGTTTTGAATATAATCCAAATACTATAGGTTTTTATGATGTAAATTATTTTATTAAAAAGAAAGATTCACAAAATGAGTATGATGATAAAATAGGTGCAAACTTTATAGTTTTTAAAGCACCTTCAATAAAATCAATAACGCTTGATAATGAAAAAGTTTATGTAGATAAACCTATAACAATAAAGACAGATGTTGAAGGTGGAAGTTACGATATAATGAACTATAAGTTTGATGTTTATTTAGGGGGAAATTTAGTTACAACAGTTACAAATGATAGTGGTTTATTACAATATATACCAAAGGCTGAAGGAGAGTATAAAGTAGTTTGCTATATAAAGGATAAATTAAATAACAACGATTTTAATGATAAAAAAGAAATGACTTTTATAGTAGAAAGACAGCAGGAAGTATCAAGAGGAGGAACTATTACTGAAGGTGATATAACAAGTCTTGTTTATACTAGAGATTTAAGCTTGGGTGTACAAGGAACGGATGTGACTGCACTTCAGATAGCATTAAAAAAATTAGGTTATTATAATGCAGCTATGACATCATTAGTATTTGATAATACAACTTCTATGGCAGTAGAAGAATTTCAAAGAGCTAATGCGTTGACAGTAAATGGTATAGCTGAAATACAAACAATAAATAAAATAAATGAATTATTAAAGAGTTTGGGAACAAAAAATACAACAACATCTACAAATACACAAACAAATACAACAACTAATAATCAAGGGCAAAATACAAGTATTTCAAATAGCAGTATTCAACTGGCTTATGCAAGGATATTAAAGTATGGAATGAGTGGACAAGATGTTAAAAAACTTCAAGATGCACTAAAAAAATTAGGTTATTTAAAGGCTACAACAACTACAACGTTTTTTGGGACATCCACTAAAGCATCAGTAGTAGCATTTCAAAAAGCCAATAAATTGACTGCAGATGGTGTAGTGGGTAAAACAACAATAAATAAGATAAACGAGGCGTTAAAAAAACAGACAGTACAAACCACGGCAAGTACAACAACTCCAAGCAGGGGTAATACAGAACAATTTTCATCAAATAACATAACACAGTTAGTTTATACCAGAACATTAAAATTAGGCTTAAGCGGACAAGATGTTAAAAATTTACAGGATGCACTAAAGAAATTAGGTTATTTAAAGGTTACAACAACTACAACATTTTTTGGTACAACAACTCAAGCAGCAGTTAAGGAGTTCCAAAAGGCAAATAATTTAACAGTAGATGGAATAGTTGGGCCAAATACAATAAAGATAATTAATCAAAAATTAAAATAAAAAGTGCCACCCAGGTGAAATGTGAATTAAGCTTAAAAAATGTAAATTTTCACCTGGGTTTTTGTGCAAGTTGTTATGGTTTATTAAATAAATTAACATTGAAAATTGTTAAAATTCTTTCTATAATGGTAAAAGGGGGGGAGTATTTATGGATAATATTGTACCAGGAAGCTTTCAGCTTATGAAAAAAATAAACACAGGCCTTATTATAGATGTAATTAGATTAAAGGGTCCTATTTCAAGGGCAGAGATAGCAAAGATATTAAATTTAACACCTGCTACAGTTACAAATATAACGGCAGAACTGCTTAATAAAAATATAATTATAGAGAGTGATCTTGGACAATCAACAGGTGGGAGAAAACCAATTCTTCTTAAAATAAATGCTGATTCATATTATATTTTATCTGTACATATAGGTTCTACAAGGATAAGAACTGCAGTTTTAAATATGGAATCAAATATAATAGACAAAATATCAGTTAAAACAACTCCAAACACAACCTATGAAAAGGCATTGGATATTATTAAAGAGGGTATAGAACGATTAACTAAGGAAAATGGGATTAATAAAGAAAAACTGCTTGGAATTGGTATTGCAGCACACGGTATAGTAGATGCTGCTAAGGGTAAGATTGTTTATTCGCCAAATTATGGTTGGAAGAATAAAGATATAAGAACGGATATGGAAAGAATATTTGATGTACCTGCTTTTTTAGATAGAGATGTTAGAGCTATGGCACTTAGTGAAAGCTGGTATGGTGCAGGTAAATATGTAGACCAATTTATTAGTGTCAAGATTGGCTATGGAGTAGGTGTGTCTTTAATAAGTAATAAACAGCAAATGAGAGGATACACTGATGGATTTGGAGAGTTTGGGCATACAAAGGTTTCTTTTGATGGACCACTCTGTAGTTGTGGAAATAGAGGGTGTATAGAAACGTTTAGCTCTGAGAAGGCAGTAGAGAGGTATGCTTCAGAACTTGGACTTGAAAAGGATTGTATGACGATACACGAGTTATCCTTAAATGGTGATGAAAGGGCAATTTCTGCAATAAATAGAGCATCAGAATATTTAGGTCTTGCTGTTGCTAATTTAATTAATACTTTTAATCCACAACTTATTGTATTAGGTGGAGATTTAATAGACGTAAATGACTATTATTTAAATGGTACAATTGAAAATGCAAAGAAGTATGCACTACCGGACCTTTTTGAAAGCTGTGAAATAAAGAGGGCAGATACAAAGGGAGATGCAATTATAAAGGGTGCAGCAGTTTTAGTGCTTGATAATTTATTTGATAATATTTAATAATTGCTCGAAACTTAATTTTAAAGGCTCTTTGTTAAGGTTCTTTGTCAATAGTTGGGGCGGGTACTCGATTAGAATGCCTGTCCTTTCTTATTTGAGAAGGATTTTAGAAAGATAGATTGGTTTTGAGGGAGATTATTTAAAAGTTTGCATCACAAAAAGACAAACGGCAGTTGGGTTATTTTAAATATAATATTTTACAAAATTTAGTTACAGCAATGAAGTATTCTATTCCTAAACCTATCAAACTTTTTAAAGCCGAAGGCATTTCTTTTAATAACTTTGACATAAAACCTATTCAGTTAAGTAAAAGAGAGAACATATAAAATCCTTTCGTGATTTTTTAATAATTTATATGGTAAAAAATGGTTCGATTCACTTTTCACCTGGGTGGCACTTTATGTCAAGAAAGTTTAATTTGCCGAGACTGTTTATTTTATATGTTATAGATAAAGTATAGCGTGGTTGGTTGTCTTTATTTACAAGGATACCTTCTGTTATAATTGATTTTCCGTATTCGGTATATTCTGTTGTTGAATAAAGAAGCTTTAAGTTTAAATCTTCATTGGATTTGATTTGACTTTTATAGTTTCCACAGGATACTGTATAAATACTTCCTTTTTTTATAAAGTTTATTTGGTTATTTATGATATGAGGTGATAATATCTCTTTTATAGCATCTTTAAAGGTAAATATATATATATTTTCAACATCATCTTCGATTGTATTAATAATAAAATCATCGCATTTGTCATCGTTAATATCTTCTACACTACAATAGAAGTTATTTATATTTAATTTTATCTTTTGAGTTTTTGTCATTCTTTTGCTTTTAAATACAATTTTTATTATATCCTTTTCCTTTACAAGATAGATTGTGTCAGCTCTTGAGTCGCCGTCAAAATCCCCAATACAGGAATAGAGTATGTTGTCGTTATAAATATTATTTTTCTTAAAGGTTGGTATTGTACATGAAGATAAAAAAAGGAAAATTAAAAGGACTGCAAATACTTTTTTCATATATCTTACCTCCATAGATAGTATTTGCAGTCTTTACAAATATTATTTAACTATATTTAAATCTGTAATAGTATATTTTGGTAATTTTTCTTCAACCTTTGATAAGGACAATCTAACCTTATAAACAAGAGCTTCATTGCCTACCTTTGATTGAACACTTGTTCTTACAAGGTATGTTATCTCTGTTGGCATTCCATCTTTGTTATACTTAACTTCTGATAGTTTTGCATCTTCAAAGTTTCCACTTTGAATGGTTGAAGTTAGTTTATTGTCTATTATTTGATTGAATGCTTCTACCTCCTTCTTTTCTACATATTCTATAAAGGATGCTATTGTGTCTTTTCCGAGTGTTAGATTGTTTAGTGTGCTAAGTACAGGAGTTAGTTTTCCTTCCTTTGCTATAAATAAATTATAATTCATACCATTATTATTTCTTGAACCTAAGAGTACAAAATTGTTGGAAGAAGCAGGATGCTTTATTAATCCATATATTTGATATCTTCCTGAAGCCATCTTTTCAAATTTGTCATTATTAAATTTATACATTCCTAAGATTGAGCCTGTCTTATCCTTAGATTGAATTACTATCTCTTTAATCTTGTCATTATCTATATCGTCTACAGTTACATGCATTGGCCATTCTTCAGAATAGTATCCAAGTGTCTTTATAGTTTTGTCGGCCTCAATTACATAACCTTTTCCATCACTCATTGCGACACTTACGTTATATTCATTTGTCTTTTTATCAACATTTATTATAATGCTGTCGATTTTTCCGTCGTTATTTATATCGTCTTTAATTGTATATTGTGAACCGATGTTATTTAAAGTTTCATTAGTACCTTTTGATGCAATTATAATTGCTGCTATTATTATTACAGCCAGTATAATTGCAGCCCAGATTAAATGCTTTCTTTTTATAACGTAGATTCTTAGTTTCATATAATCACCTCCCACTAATATATATGTTGTAATATTAAAAAATATTTGTGGTAAAATACTAATAATAATAATTTTGTTTTTGTGGAAATCTAATACAAATAGTTGTATAATTTATGTTGTGTTGACTAAAATTTAATCATATATAAGTAGGAGGCGAAAGGATGAAAAAATTAATATCGCTTATTTTAGGTATTTTAATACTATTTTCAACCTCAAGTTGTGGCCTTATGGGAAAAGAAAAAAAGGAAGATAAAACTACTATAAAATTTGCAACATTTTATGGTGCAAAGAGCGAGGAAAAAATAATTGAAGTTTATAAAAAAATAATAGAGGAATATCAAAAGAAAAACGATAAGGTTAAGATAGAGCTTATTACAGACTATGGAGATGAGAACAAAATAAAAAATGATATTTCAAAGGGTGAAGTTGATTTAATAGGATTAAAAAGACAACAGATAATTGACTTTGCAAAGGCTGGAATGCTTACAGATTTAACCCAGTTTTTAACTGAAAAAGAATTAGATAAGAAGATATATGAAGTATCTTTAGCATACGGTTTATATAATGATAAGATATATGGCTATAATGATATGCCACTTACTATAGAGTTTTTCTATAATGTTGATATGTTTAAAAAATACAAATTACAAGAACCTAAGACATTAAAGGAACTATTTGATGTATGTAAAAAGTTAAAATCAATAGGATTGACACCAATGGAGGTTGGTGCCCTTGATAACTGGACACTTGCTATATTGTTTAGCCAAATTAACGCCCAAACTACAGGTTCTATAGAGGCAACATCAAAATACAATGCAGATAAAAATGGATACCTTGCTCTAAAGGGAATAGATAAATCCTTTGAGGTATTTGAAAAACTAAATATAAATGCATTATCAAAGGGAAGTGTAGATATAAACTACAGACAAAGTGTTGATGATTTTATTAAAGGAAAGGTGGCAATTTTACCTGCAGGTGCTTGGGCAGCAAAACTTATAGATGAAATAAAACCAACAAATTTCAATTATTCAGTATTTACAGAACCATTAAAATTTGTAGATGAACCTATTTCAATGTTTGCAGGTGCAGGAGGCCAAACTATAGCAGTTCCTCAAAAGAGCAAAAATGCGAAGGAAGCTCAGGCATTTATGAAATATTTACTTTCCGAGGAGGCACAAAAGAAGTTTGTTGAAGCAAATTATATATCACCATTAAAAAGTGCAAATAGCAACGACAACGAACTTAAGGATAAGCTTTTAAATCACCTTAATGCAACTGATAAGAATAGTGTTGTATTTATGGATAACATACCGACCAATATGTTAGATGTACTATCAAAGGTTTTATATGATATGCTTGAGGGAAGAGTGAAATATAATGAGGCTTGGGAAAAGATATTAAAACTTGTATATCAGCAATAGTAGAGTTTAAATAATACTTCCTGCTTTGTTATAAAGATATATGATAGTTTTAGAAAGTTCCATAAAGCATTTCTTGAGTATTAGTTTATTTTACAAACCTAATGAAATATGCCATTTAAAAATTTTTTTATGGGCTATCTTTATAAAACTTTTTAATAATTAAGGAGAGCAATTAATTTTGCTCTCCTTGACATTTTGGACAAACTCCATAAAAGTAAAGTTTATGAGTTTTTATTTTAAAATTTGTATAGTTTTCAACTTCCTTATTTAAATGCTCAAATACAGCATCCTCTATATCGTCAACCCTACCACAATCTGTGCATACGATGTGGGGATGATTTTCTACATTAGCATCAAATCTAAAATTATCTTCTCCTACATTTAATTCCTGAACCACTCCAAGTTCAATTAAAGTTTTTACTGTTTTATATACTGTAGCAAGACTCATTGTAGGAAAATCAGGTCTTAACGCCTCATATATCATTTCAGCAGATGGATGTGCTTTGGTTGACTTAAGGTACTTGTAAATGGCATATCTTTGTGGTGTCAGTTTTAAATTTTTTTCTTTAAATAATGCAGCTAAATTCTCCATCTTCACCATCCTTCTTTTATGGAAAAATATTATCTATAAATATTTTACATCTAAAAACATTCTACGTCAAAGGTTTTTGACGTTTAAATATTGTGTAAATTAGTAAACATAGTGTAATTAATGAAAGAATTGCCGAATATTCACGTATAAAATTTTTAAAGAGTCTAAACTTATAGAAGTTGCCTGTTAAAAAATCAAGATTATAGCAGGTATTTCCTATTAAATCTAATATAAATTTTCCCCACTTTGTTACGTATTGTGTATTAATTTGGCTTTGATTTGAAATAGTTGTAATATTAGTGTATTTCTTTAGAGAACTTAAGTCAATATTTTTTGACAAAATATTTATTTGATTTTTTTTGAGATAGTATTCGGCTGTTGCTGTTAAGTCTCTTTGGTTTTTTGAGTAATTTATTACCGAGTTTAGAGAATTTCCTGCTTCCTCAAGAAGAACCAAATCAAAATCTTCTAAACTTCCCTGCATTATATTTAAACCAATTTTATTTTGATTATATCCTGACAAAAAGGCAAAAATTATAGTTCTGTCAGGTTTTATTAGTTTTTGATATTGAACTGCACGAATTACTTCAAGCATTAAGCTTGTTGTTATCAAATTATTGATGTCTATGTTGTGGATTTTATCGTCAATTTTATATTCGCCATCGTAGAATACAGCAAATACTATAGGCTTATATAGTTTATTTTTTCCTTCTATAACACCGTATATGTTTTGAAGGGTTGTTTCTTTTATTTCTGCACCTGATTTAATCCTAATTTCATAGCCTTTACTTGTAAAATATTTTAATTCATCATAAACAGTGTGAGATACTAACAGTTTAGTTAAACCATCTTGATAATTATAGTAGGTACCATTATATAGATTAGAAGGAGATATTAAGTCACCTTCTTGAATAGGGCTTATGACTGCTGATATTCCAATTTTTTTTAGTTTTATATCTATATTGAATATTTCATATAGGTTTTTATCTTTATATATATTAGTTAGGGCAATTGAGGATTTATATTTAACACTGTTTAAATCCACTGACTCTATAATTTGTGGAACGTCTCTAAAAATACCAGGGGATATAGCCCCTCTATAGTCTTCAAAATAATCTGTTATATATTCATATTTTTTTACGACTTTACCATACTTTGAGATTACTTCAAGAGTTGATGCATGCTTTTTATTTGGCAAAAGGGTTGAGTACTTGTGTATATAGGATTTTTCAATAGATTTTAACCCGTTTGACTTTAAAAATTTTTCTATGTAATTAGAAGAGCTTTTTATATATTCTTCATAGCTTTTAGAATTATTGCATCTTGTGTATAGTGCATTGTAATTTGTAAGAGAAAAGGATGTTGAAAATCCATCGGTCTTAAAGTTTTGACCAAGGTTTGAAAGAAGTATAATCATTACTAATATAGTAATAAGAAGGAAATATACCCTTTTACCCCTAAGATCATCCATAAAATAACCTCCCTAAAAATTTTGAAAATTGTAAATTTTATTAAAATATGATACAATTAAGGTAAGATAAAGAAAGTGGTGATGTATATGTTTGTTTATTTTTTTACTTTTATTTTAATGGGTTTTAATATACTTATATGTTGTCATTTTATATTAAATTCACTACTAAAGTCAAACTATTCTTTAGTTTTAAGAATTGATAAATCAAATATACAGGATAATATGTAATATAATTATTATTTAAACCGCCATATAGGCGGTATTATTTTGGTAAAATATTAACAATAGATATAAAAAATGTAATAAAAATTTATTTGAAAAATGTTGAGTTTTTGATAAAATTATTATGGAAAGGAGCGTGGGGATAATGCTTGTGAATGACTGGAAAGAATTTTTGATTCCCTACGAGCAGGCAGTTGAGGAACTAAA